>DATGEF010000352.1:0-3912 GCA_035310405.1 Chloroflexia bacterium
AAATCCAAAATCCAAAATCCAAAATCCGGTGGTCCAAAATCCAAAATCGAGCCTCCGCACTTTCAACTCAGGACTTTTGACTCAGGACTGCGCCGCGCCGGCGAGCAGCACGGCGAGGCTGTCCTGGGTGGCCGGGTCGAAGACGAAGCCCATGTGGTGGTGGGCGCTGCTGCCGTAGCCGGGCGCGGCATCCGTGGTGACCGCCCAGACGGCGCGGGGCGGCGTGGTGGCCAGCAAGTAGGCGCGCGCGGCCTGGAGGGGCGGGGTATCGTAGGGCGGCTGGCCGGAGTAATAGCGGGCCATGCCGACGAGCGGGGTGTCCGGCGCCGCCTCGAAGGTGCCACTCACCAGGTAGAGAAGCGAGCGGGGATAGAGGGGGCCGGCCAGCTCGTCGCGGGCTTCGACCGCGTCGGCCAGGGCGTACATACGGAAGGTGGCGATCTGCTCGGGGTGGGCCAGGACCGTGCCCGTGAAGAGGTCGAGGTTGGCGGCCGGGGCCAGGAAGACGACATGGGCAAACTGGAAGCCGGCCGGCAGCAGGGGGTGGGCGGCGGCGAGCAGATGGCAGACATAAATCGCGCCGGCGCTGTGGCCGATCAGTGAGACCTGGAGCGGGGGATGATCGGCGGCCGCCAGGTAGGCGGCGAGGCGCTCCAGCAAATAGCGGCCGCCGTGCAAGGCGTCGCCCGCCAGGCCGTCGTTGGGGGCAAACGAATCGCGGGCGCGGGCTTTCACCGCGTCCCAGTAGGCGGTGCCGATCTTGTCGGCATAGAGCGCCCGCAGCAGCTCTTCGACCACGGTGCAGTAGACCCCGTGGTCAGTGCCGGCCTGCAGGCGCGCGACGGTGCGGCCGAAGATCGCGACGGCCTGCCCGGCCAGGAAGAGCGAGCCGCCTCCCAGGTCGCGGGTGCCGGCGGCATCCTCGGCGCGCAGCGCGTCCTGGACGTCCTGGGAGAGCAGGGTCGGGGGCGCGGGCGCCGGGGTGGGCAGCAGGTCGCGCGTGCCGTCGGCGGGCGGGGCCAGGCTGGCTTGCACCTGGGCGACCGCGGCCTGGTAGGCGGGGTCGGCTTGCAGGTGGGCCTGGAGCTGCGCGGCGTCGACGGCGTCGACCGGCGCCAGGGTCGGCCGCCCGCCCACGGCGGGGGCGTCCGGCGCCACCCGGTCGCGCGCCGTTTCCTGCGCGACGGCGTCCGGCCCCGGCGGCGGGCTGAGGTCGCGGGTCGCGGACGGCGCCTGCAGCTTGCCGAGGGTGAATTGGATCACGATATCGCGCAGGCGGACAAAGAGGGGTTCCTGGCCGATCTGCTGGAGGGTGCCCGCAACGATATCGCCGCCGCCGGTCTCCCAGAGGAAAAACAGGGGATAGGCGCCGAGGCGGTCGCCGAAGAAGGGCATGAGCTGGTTGGCCTGGGTCAGCCCGTCCTGCTCGGCGGTGAGCCCACCGTGGAAATAGATCACCAGATGGGCGGCGGCCTGGGCGCGCAGCTGGGCGAAGAGGTCGTCCACGTCCTGGGGGTGGGACTGCGGGCGACTCGGGGAGGCGAAGGTACCGCCCTCTCCCAGCACGAGGATGTTGAGGCGCCCGGCCGGCTCAGCCGGGGGAGGGGTGGGTTGGGTCATGGTGCCGTTTCTCCTCTGTGGCCTGCTGCGTGCCGCTCCCGGATGCGCCCAGTATAGGCGGGCGCGGCGGCGATGTCAACTTTGGATGCCCCGCGCGCCCCGGCGCAGGGCCCGGCCGGGCGTGGCGCCCGTGACCCGGCCCCCGTCGACGACGAGCACGCCGTTGACCGCCACGTAGTCGACGCCCACGGCGACGCGGCGCGGGTCGTCGTAGGTCGCCGTATCGCGCAGGGTGGCCGGATCGAAGACGACCAGGTCGGCGCGGAGCCCGGGGCGGATGAGCCCGCGGTCCCAGGCGCCGATCCGCCGCGCCGGGGCGGCGGTGATCTTACGGATGCCCTCTTCCCAGCTCAGCAGGCCCAGATCGCGCACGTAGTGGGCGAGGAAGCGGGCGTGGCTGCCCCAGCCGCGCGGGTGGGGCCGGGTGCCGACGAGGATGCCGTCGCTGCCGACCATATGGGCCGGGTGGCCCAGGATGGTGCGCACATTCTCCTCGTTGCCGATGAAGGCGAGGCAAGAGACCTCGAGCCGGGTGCGCACCAACAGGTCGCAGAAGAAATCGAACGGCGCCTGGCCGGCCCGGGCGGCGGCGACGTCCAGGCGCAGCCCTTCGCTGGCTCGGTCGGGCCCCTCGGCCACCCCGCTGATGCCGATCAGGTCCCAGCCGAGCGGCACGCCGTGAAAGCCCTCCGAGCCGGCGACCTCCAGCTCGTGGCGCAGGCGCTGCCGGGTATCCGGCGCCGCCAGGCGGGCCAGGGTCGCCGCGGGGCCGCCCTCCTGCGCCCAGCCCGGCAGGAGCGAGGCGAGATAGGTCTGCCCGGCCAGGTAGGGATAGCTGTCGAGGGTGACCTCCACGCCGTCCGCGCGCGCCTGGTCGATCGCCGCCAGCAGCTCGGGGGCGCGGCCCCGGTTCTGCGGATAGCCGAGGTGGCAATGCGTGAGATGCACCGGCACGCCGGCCTGGCGGGCAATGGCGATCGAGTCGGCATAGGCCTGGAGGGCCGTCATGCCGTAGTTGCGGTGGTGCGGGCAGTAGAACCCCCCAAACGGGGCCATGACCCGGCAGAGCTGGACCAGTTCGTCGTCGCCGGCAAACATGCCCGGGACATAGGTCAGGCCGGTCGAGAGGCCGATGGCGCCCTCGCGCAGGCCGGCGACGACGAGCTGCTGCATCCGGCGCAGCTCCGCCGCGGTGGGCGCGCGGCGGTCCAGGCCCATGACCAGTAAGCGCACCGTGCCATGGGGCACCAGCATGGCGACGTTCACGGCCACCTGCCGGTCAAACCGCGCGAGGTAGCTGGCCAGGCTCGTCCAATCCCAGGTCACCGCTGGGCGGCCGTTCCAGCCGGCCAGCTGCTCCTGCAGGAGGGGAACCGTGGCCGGGGTGACCGGCGCCAGGCCCAGCCCATCGTGCCCCAACACCTCCGTCGTGATGCCCTGCAGAATCTTGCCCTCGTGCTGCGGGTGGGCCAGCAGATCGAGGTCCGAGTGGGTATGCATGTCGATAAAGCCCGGGGTCACGCAGCGCCCGGCGGCGTCGACGACTCGCCGGGCGGCGGGGCGGCGCAGAGGGCCGACAGCGGCGATGGTCGGACCCGTCACGGCGACGTCGGCGTGGTACCAGGGGCTCCCGGTGCCGTCGAGCACCCGGCCGCCACGGATCAACAGGTCATACACGTCGCGGGCCCCCTGGGTCCGGGGGCGCCGGCGGGGTGTAGCGGTCGAGGTAGGCGAAGATGCTGGGGACGTCGGGCGCGATGTAATAGAGGTCGCGGGATTCGGGGCGGGCAAAGCGCTCGCGGTAGATATGCTCGAAGAGGTGGACGAGGGGGTCGTAGAAGCCGTGCGCGTTGAGCAGGACCAGCGGGCGGGTCTGGCGATGCAGCTGCTTGAGGGTCAGGATCTCGAAGATCTCTTCCAGGGTGCCGAAGCCGCCGGGCAGGCCGACGAAGGCGTCGGCGCGGGCTTCCATGATCGCTTTGCGCTCGCGCAGATCGCCGGTGACGATCAGCTCGTCGGCCGCTTCGTAGGCGACTTCCCGGGTGCGCAGGTGGCCGGGGATGACGCCGATCACGTGGCCGCCCTGGGCGTGGACGGCGCGGGCGACGGCGCCCATCAGGCCGACCCGGCCGCCCCCGTAGACCAGGGCATAGCCCCGTTGCGCCATGGCCGTACCGAGCTCGGTCGCCACGGCGAAGAAGCCCGGGGCGATGGCCTCACTGGAGGAGCTGTAGACGCAGATGGTGGGGGGCATGTGGGTTCCTTGAGCGGTCAGCGGTCAGCGGTCAGCGG
>DATGEF010000353.1:0-9562 GCA_035310405.1 Chloroflexia bacterium
GGCCAGGATGAGGGGCGGCGGCGGCGGCCGCTCGCGCTCGGCCGGCGCATCGGGCGCGCCGAGGTAGACCAGCAGCCGCCCATCCCAGCTGACATTGGGCATCCGCGCCGCGCTGACCACCGGCTGGCGCGGGCCCCCGGCCGCCGGCTGGTCGAGCCGATCGATCGACCAGGACTCCTGCCCGGCTGTTAGCTGGTCGATCGTCGGCGTGCCGCCCGTGGCCGGGTCGACCGTCCGGTCGGAGGTGAAATAGAGCGCCCCGTTCGGGGCAAAGGCGGGCGTGGCGAGATCCTCGTCGGGGCGGCGCGCCACCAGCACGCCAGGGGCGCTGCCGTCGGGGGCCAGCCCCCAGATCTCGGTGTTGGGGATCTGGCTGGCCGCCGCGGGCAGCGTGCGCACAAAGGCGAGGCGCCGGCCGTCGGGCGCCCAGGCGGGGTCCGCGGCGCGGCCGTCGCCGGTGTAGAAAGTCAGTTGATGGGTATGCTGGCCGGTGGCGTCGGCGCGCCAGAGGTTGCCGTTGCGGCTGTAAACTAGGCCGCCCGTCGAGGCCGTCGCGGGGATCACGGTCAGGACGGGGCGGGGGAGATCGATCTCGGTGTCCGCCTGGCCCGGCATATGCACGAAGAGGTGGACATGGTAGCTGCCGGGCACGGTGGGCGCGCTCATGTCGGCCGTCCAGCCGGTCGCGAAGCCCGTAACATGCAGCGGCAACTGGGGGGCGGCGGCCGCGCCGAACACGGCGGGGTGGCCGGCGGCGTCGCGCAGCTGCAGGTCGACATAGGGGGTAATCCGCGGGCCGCTGCCGGCCGGCGCCCGCAGATCCAGGCTCACGGCCACATGCAGCGGCGCGGCGGCCTCGATCGGCGCGGCGGTGTCGAAGCGCGCAATGGCGGCCCCGGCGAGGGACCCACTGCCGTCGGACGCCGGCGCGGGCAGCAGGCGCCAGACGGCAACGGCCGCCAGCACGCCCGCACTCACGACCACCAGAAGCGGGCCGGCCCAGCGGCGCCGGCCCGGTGGCGGGTTAAGCATGGCCGTTAGTCCGCGCCCCGCACCCGGCCCCCGCCGCACCGCCCACCAGCATCAAACCAGAGACGATAACCAGGCTCCCTTTCTTAGCTGACAGCATGATGCGCGGCGCGGGGGGCGCGCGGGCCGTCAGGCGTAGGTCGTGGCGGCCAGATCCAGATCCAGGTGCGCCAGGCTGGGCGCCCGGCCGAGCGCAGTCAGCAGGTCGGCCGAGACCTGGTCGATCGCCTGCTCGCCGTCGATTTCGACCAGCGAGCCCCGGCCCCGGTAGTAGTCGATGACCGGGCCGGTCTGCGCCAGGTACACCCGCAGCCGGTTGGCGGCCACCGCGGCCCGGTCGTCGTCGCGCTGATAGAGCGCGCCGCCGCAGGTGTCGCAGACCCCGGGCCGGCGCGGCGGGTGCAGCGTGTCATGGAAGCTGGCCTGGCAGCCGCGGCAGATCCAGCGGCCCGACAGGCGCTCAAGCAAGCGGCGCTCCCCCACCTGGACATACAGGGCGGTGTCCACCTGCTGGCCGCGCAGGGCCAGCGTGGCGTCGAGGGCCACGGCCTGGGCCACGGTGCGCGGAAAGCCGTCGAGGATGACGCCGCTCGCGCAATCGGGGGCCTGGAGCCGGGCGGTGATCATGTCGATCACCAGCTTATCGGGCACCAGCTCGCCCTTTTGGATATAGTCGTCGGCCTGTTTGCCCAATACGGTGCCGTTGCGGCGGTTCTCGCGCAGCAGATCGCCGCTGGCGACATGCACCATGCCCAGCTGTGTGCTGAGCACGACCGCCTGTGTGCCTTTCCCCGCGCCGGGGGCGCCCAGTAGCAGTATGATCATCGTCGACCTCCCTGACGGCATTGTCAGAACAAGGGGCCGTGCGCTATTGCACGGCCCGCCTACCACCTACCGCATAGCATAATGCAAAATCGCGGCCACTGCAAGCCCTGCCGCCCCTTTTTGCCCGCTTTCTTTCCCACTTTCTTTCCCGCTTGTTTACCCGGGGCGCCCCGCCGAGTGGCTTGCAACCCGGCGCGGCGGCCGCTATGATACGATCAGCCATCACGGATCACGCAGCCTCCGCCCCCGGCGCCAAGGAGTCGACCACATGCGTAAACATCTCGCCGTCTGTGCCTTACTGCTCCTGAGCGTGCTGGGGTGTGCCTCAGTCAGGACCCCGGCCCAGCCGGCTCACCCAACGCCGCCCCCCCGGGCGGCCGGGCCTCACGTCGTGTGTGATGCGCTGAGCTTCGCCCGCACGGATTATAGCGTGGCCGGGCGACCATGGTCCCTGGGGGTCGGCGACTTCAACCAGGATGGCAAGCTCGATCTCGTCACCGCCAATCAAGATACCAATTCTGTCGCGATTCTGCTGGGCCACGGCGACGGCACTTTCGACCCGGCGGTGAGCTTCACCACGCCGTCGAGCCCGCTCTGCATCGCCGTGGCGGATTTCAACCGGGATGGGAAACTGGATGTGGCCACCGCTAACTGGGCGCAATCCACGCAATCCGCGCAATTGGTGATCCTGCCCGGTAACGGGGATGGCACGTTTGGCCCGCCGGCCCTCGCCGCGGCAAACATTGGCCCGCCCGTCCTCGTCGCCGACTTCAATCGCGACGGCAAGACCGATTTACTCGGCACCTATACGACCACGATCGCCCTGGTGCTGGGGAATGGAGACGGCACTTTCGGGCCGGCCACCCGCTTCCCGGTGGGAGTCCACCCCTACTCGCTCACCATTGCCGATTTTAATGCCGATGGTAATCCCGATGTGGCGATAGCCTCCTATGACAGCAGTAATGTCGTGGTCCTCCTGGGGGATGGGCATGATAGCTTTGGCCCACCCGTGCCGTTTCCGACTGGAGCAGGGGCGATCGCCGTCGTGCCCGGCGACTTCAATGGCGACGGCAAGCTCGATTTAGCTACCGCAAACCACAGCCAGTCCGCCGCGGTCTCCGTGCTGCTGGGCAACGGCGACGGGACGTTCGGGCCGCCACGCAGCTTTGAAGGCGGGATGTATGCTGAAAATATCGCGGTCGGAGACTTCAACGGCGACGGCAAGCTCGACCTGGTGGTGACCCACAACTCGAGTGTTTCCGTCCTCCTGGGCAACGGCGACGGCACGTTCGCGGCCCCGGCCGATTTCGGGGCCGGCGTCGGCGCCACCGCCGTGGCGGTCGGCGACTTCAACGGCGACACCCGGCTGGACATGGCCGTGGCCAACACCTACTCCAGCACGGTATCGGTGTTGCTCAATACCTGCAACGTGATCACGCCGGTGGCGACCGACACGCCCACCGGCGGCCCGGCGACGCCCACCGGCACACCCACGCCCAGCAACACGCCGGCTCCCAGCAACACGCCGCCCGCGCCGAGCGCCACCAGCCCGCCCGGCCCCCCAACGGCCAGCGCGACGCCCGGCAGCCTCCCGAGCGCGACGGTCCCGCCGCATTTTGTCGACGTCTCGCCCGCGAATCCGTTCTACAGCGCGATCGAGACCCTGGCCGGTCGCAACGTCGTCGGCGGCTACAATTGTGGTGGGTCAGGCGAGCCCTGCCCAGGTATCTACTTCCGCCCGAACAGTGGGGTGTCGCGCGGCCAGTTGCTGAAAATGGCCGTCCTGGCCGCCAGCTGGCCCCTGGTGGTTCCGCCGGACGCGAGCCGCCATTTCGCCGACGTGCCGGCGGCCCACCCCTTCTATGCCTATGTCGAGACCGCCGCCGGCCGGGCGATCATTGGCGGCTACGGCTGCGGGGGCCCGGGGGAGCCGTGCGGCAATCCACCGCGCCCCTATTTCCGCCCGGCCGCCAGTATCACCCGTGGCCAGCTGGCCAAGGTGATCGCGTTGGCGCGGGCCCTGCCGTGGCCGATCCCCACGGGGGCCACGTTCCAGGACGTGCCGGCCAGCCATCCTTTCGCGCCCTACGTCGAGGCGGTGGCGGCCGCAGGCATTGTCGGCGGGTATAGCTGCGGCGCCCCGGGCGAGCCTTGCCCGGGCCGTTATTTCCGGCCCGCGGCAGGCGCCACCCGGGCCCAAACCGCGAAGTTCGTGGCCAACAGCTTCTTCCCGGCCGGGCCGGCGGCGCGCCCGCGGTAGGGGCTACCGCGTCGGCAGGGGGGCGATGTGCGACGGCACCGGCGGCACCAATGGACGCACCACGGTGGGGATCGGCGGCGGTACCGTGGGCAGCGGGGTAGCGGGCACCACGGGCAGCACCAGGTCAAATACGAACGGCCCCACGGTGATCCCGGCAGGTGACGTCGGCGCCGACCGGATCGGTATGTCCGTGGCCGGCGCACGTGGGTCAGACACACGCGGCGTGAGTTCCGCCGGATCGCAGTCCGGCGTGGGCACGACGGGGGTCGGTGCGGCGCTCAGGGTATCGAACGTCACCTGGAGATGCACCTCCGGCGCCGCGCCGACGGCCGTGGTGCTGTCGAACCAGCCAACCATTTCTGTGTAGCCGCTGCGCCCCACGCCCCCGCGGCCTAAGGGTGGCAGCGGGCGGCCGTCGGCCGTCTGAAGGCGCGGGAGCTGGACAAAGATCTGGTGCGCCGGACCCTGCGCATGGTAGGTCAGCACCACCCGGTTGCGGTCAGCGTAGACTCGGCCAAGGGTGATCGTCCAGCCGTCGATCGTCCGGGACTGCGCGACGGCGCGCCCCTGGGCGCCCGCCAACACAGCCGCCGCTAGCGGGTCTTGCTCGGCCGGGAAAGGCGGGGCTGGCCGCGCCGTGGGCAAGGGGATGCCTTGGAGGGCATACTGGAAATACTCCGGATAGCTACTGGCCCGTGTGCCCATCGGCGAGCCCGTATTCTGCCCCTCATAGATAAAGGCCACGTATGTTTCCCCCATCCAGCCCCACGACTGCATCCCTGGGCTCCCATCGCCCCATAAATCGCCATACACAATTACCAGCGCTAGGGGCTCCTGGGGATCCCTAGTATAGACCGCCCCGAGGCCCAGGCAAAGCAGGTCCAGCGGGGTGACCATGCGACTCAGCAGTACCACCGGCGTGCCGCTGCGTACGAGCTTTCGCTGATAGAGATAATCCAGGGTGCGCTGGGCGAAGATCGCAGCCGGATCGGGGCGGACGGTCGGGGCGGCTTGCCCCACCGGATGGCCGGGCCAGCCCAGGCTCAGGCCCAGGCCCAGCAGCGCCAGCAGCGCCAGCGTGACCAGCCCGGCATAGCGCGGCCAGCCGGGCGCCTGGTCCAGGTCCGGGCGCGGCGGGCCCGCAGGATCGGGGCGCGCCGGTGGCGTCGTCATGATGTGGGTCCCTTTCTGCATCCCTTATCTATTCTAACGCGCCACCCGGCAAAAGCTGACAACTGTTGCGGGAGGCGGGCGATCGCGAGAGGGAGAGAGGCCCTCACCCTGCCCTCTCCCGGGCGCGGGAGAGGGTTCTACAGGGGTGGACGGGCCAGGAATTCGCCGGTGCCGGCTGGCTAGCTATCGCCATAGCGTCAGCCTATGCTCCAAGAAACGAGACCAGCGGCCAAGATCCCCCCGAATCACACCCTCTCCCGGGCCCGGGAGAGGGCAGGGTGAGGGCCCCTCCCGCCCCCAATGGCGAAAGAACCCTCTCCCGGGCGCGGGCGAGGGCAGGGTGAGGGCCTCCCGCTCCCCCACCCCCCTCCCCGCCCGCGCCGACGAGGACCGCGGCCAAGATCCCCCCTCGAATCACACCCTCGCCCGCGCCCGGGAGAGGGCAGGGTGAGGGCCCCCCGCGCGCTGCGAGCGGGAGGCATGGTCCGCATCCTGCTAGCCTGCCCTGGCAACAGGAGGCAGGATGGCGGCCATGGACGAGGAGTGGGAACGCCAGGCGGGATCGACGTGGGAGCTGGGCGCGGGGAGCCGGCTCAGCGTCGTCGCCAGCTGGCGGGGCGCGGACGGGGGCGAGCTGCGGGTCGTGCGCTGGCAGCTGCAGGGCGCCGTGCGCGATCTCTATCACTGGGCGCGCGGCCAGAGCGGGGCTGAGACGGGCGGCCCGGCGGAACCGGACACGGTGTGGGTGGCCGGAGTCGCGCTGGAGCGGCGCGCCGGCCCGACCGCCCGCTGGGATACCATCCGGCGCCAGGAGCTGACCGGGGCCGACCCGGCGCACTTCGCCGCCCGTCTGCACGGCTGGGAAGCCGGGCTGCTGGACCGCGCGACCAAACTGGCCGGGCCAGCTACTAAAAGATTGTGAAAAAGTTGACAATATTGCGTACCCATGTTATAATGCTGGCGCAAGCGGCATGTTCTGCCGTGGTGCCCAGGCACAGGTGCAATAAGGATGGGTCCTCATGCGTGATCGCAATTCGATGCGCGCGCTGGCCATCGCCGGCGAGATTGGCTTCGGCGTTGCGGGCCCGATGGTCCTCTGTACCGGCCTCGGCTGGTACCTGGACGGCCAGTGGGGCACCAAGCCGTGGCTCGTTTTGATCGGCCTGGGACTCGGGCTGCTGAGCATGTTCGGCACGTTTTATCGCCTGGCGACGGCGTTTCCCGCGCGGACGCCCGGCCAGAAAAGCGGGACCGCGGGTCCCCCGGCGAAGGATACCCAGGACACGGGCCAGGAATAGCGCCCGGTGCCTGTGCAGGAGCTAGCCTGATGGTCAAAATTCTGCGGAGTCCGGAATTTATCGTCTTGATCGTCGCGATCGTCTTGTCGGTGATCGTCGAGAATGTGTTCAGGGTCACGCCCACCTCGCCCCATCCGAGCTTCACCGCGGAGAAGCTCGTCACCTGGGGCTTCTTCAGCATCACCAATTCGATGATCATGGCCCTCATCGTCGCCGCGCTGCTCGTCTTGCTCTTTGCCCGCGCCACGGGGGCGATGAGCACCAATACGCCGGGCCGGCTGCAGAGTTTTGCCGAGACCGTGATCGAGTCGCTGCTGGGCCTGGTCGAGAGCACGGCCGGCAAGCGCACCGGGCGGGTCATTTTCCCGCTCATCGCCACCCTGTTCATCTTTATTATCAGCGCCAACTGGCTGTCGCTCCTGCCGATCAGCTGGTTTGGCGTACTGCGCAGCGAAGCGGGCGGCCCCGAGGTGCTGGTACCGTTCCTGCGCGCGCCGAACGCCGACTTGAACATGACCCTGGCCATGGCCCTGATTGCCTTCATCGTCATCCAGAGTGCCGGGGTGATCGCGCACGGCCCGGGGGGCTATGCCAAGGAGCTGACCACCCCGATCTTCCTGGCCCCGGTGCATATCATCGGCGAGATCAGCCGGATCATCTCGCTCTCCTTCCGTCTCTTTGGCAACATCTTCGGCGGCGAAGTGCTGTTGGGGGTGATGTACTTCCTGCTCAGCTCGATCTTCGTCGGCGCGGCGACACTCATTTTTGTGGGCATGGAGTTGCTCTTCGGCACGATCCAGGCCCTGGTCTTCTCGCTGCTCACCCTGGTCTACATCTCGATGGCCGTCGCCGGGCACGGCGACAGCCACGGGCACGACGACGAGCATAACCCGGCCGGCGAAGGCATCCCGGAGCATCCGCAAAGCGGCACCGAAGTTGCCATGGGCTGAGCCGGCAGGTACTATTAGGTAAGGATGGGGCCGGCCGCAGCGGCCGCCCCCGCCTCCACGGCGAGGCAGCTTACAGGCCCGGAGCCGCCGATCCGTTGCGTCTCCCGGCCAGCATACTGAGACCTATATGGGATCTATTAGGAGGAACTCTCGCATGGATGTTCATACAATGGCACGTTTGGCCGCCGGCCTGGCAATCGGTCTGGGCGGCATTGGCCCCGGCATTGGCATTGGGTTGGCTACGATGGGTGCCGTGCAGGGCATCAGCCGGAACCCGGATGCCGAAGGCCCGATCCGCACGACGCTGATCCTCGGCGCTGGTCTGGCCGAAGCCGTGGCCATCTACGCCTTCGTGGTCGCCCTGGTGCTGCTCTTCGTCGCAGGTTAAGTTTCACACCCTCCCGGGAGGAAAGGGATCCGATATGGAAAAACTGGGAATCGATCCCATTCTACTAATCTGGCAGGGCGCCACCTTTCTCATCTTGCTCTTGCTGCTGCGGCGGTTCGCCTACGCCCCAGTGCTGCGGCTGCTGGACGACCGGGCCGAGCGCATCCGGCAGAGTATGGCGCAGGCCGAGCAGATCAAGGCCGAGCTGAACCAGGCCCAGCAGACCGCCCAGACGATTATCGCCGACGCGCGCAAAGAGGCCGAGCATCTGCGCATCCAGACCCAGCAGCAGGGCCAGCGCATGATCGCCTCCGCCCAGGCCGAAGGGCGCGAGCAGCGCGAAAAGCTGCTGGTCGAGGCGCGCGCGCAGATCCAGGCCGAGACCGAGCGGGCCAAGCTGGAGCTGCGCCAGGAAGTCGGGCGCCTGACCATCCTGGCCGCCACGCGCGTGATCGGCCAGGAACTGACGACCAATCCCGGCTTGCAGCAACAGCTGATCGAGGACGCGCTGCGGCAAGCCGAGACCACGCGCCTGCAGTAAGGAGCCGACCATGCCCCAAGGAGCCGTGCCCCGGCGCTACGCCGAAGCCGCCTTTGCTCTGGCCCGGGAACAGAAGCAGCTGGACCGCTGGCGCACCGACCTGCGCGTGGCCGCCGGGGTGCTCAGCGACCCGCGCCTGCTGGCCGTCCTGGAAGACCCCAGCACCAGCACCGTCGACAAGCATAAGCTGATCGACGGCGCGCTCACGGTCGCGGTCGACCCGGGTCTGCGCCATTTGCTCTACCTGCTCGCCGACCGCGGCCGCATCAGCCGGCTGCAGCGCGTGGTCGACGAGTTTATCGCGATGGCGAACCGGGAGCAGGGCATCGTGGTCGCCAACGTCACGACGGCGGTGCCCCTGGACGCGCAGCACCAGCAGGCGGTCGCCGACCGCCTCAAGCGCATCGCGGGCGCGCAGCAGGTCGAGCTCCGCAACCAGGTCGACCCGCGTATCCTGGGCGGGATCGTGGCCCAGATCGGCGACGAGCTGTACGACGGGAGTGTCCGGACGCGTCTGGCGCAACTGGCCGAACGGATTAGCTAGGGAGGTTCGTGATGCTACGAGCAGAAGAGATCAGCTCGATTATTAAGACCGAGATCGAAAATTACGGCCAGGATGTGCGCGCCGTCAACGTCGGGACCGTCGTCGAGATCGGCGACGGGATCGCACGGGTCTATGGGCTGGCCAATGTCATGGCCTCCGAGATCGTCGAAATCGAGGCCGGGAACGACGAAGGCGGATCGCAGACTGTCAACGGCATGGCCTATAACCTGGAAGAAGAGAGTGTCGGCGTCATCGTGCTCGGCCCGTACACCGATATCCGCGAAGGCGCCACCGTGCGCGCCACCGGCCGCATCGTCGAGGTGCCCGTCGGCCGCGAGCTGGTGGGCCGCGTGGTCAACGGCATCGGCGAGCCGATCGACGGCAAAGGCCCGCTGCCCGCCACCATCCAGCGCCGGCCGATCGAGCGCATCGCCCCGGGCGTTATCTTCCGCAAGAACGTGGACACCCCGGTGCAGTTCGGCGTCAAGTCGATCGATGCCATGATCCCGGTGGGCCGCGGCCAGCGCGAGCTGATCATCGGCGACCGGCAGACC
>DATGEF010000354.1:0-5228 GCA_035310405.1 Chloroflexia bacterium
GGCCCGCCCCTCGGGCACCGAAAATATCAATAAAGTCTATGCTGAGAGCTTTACCAGCCCGGCCCACCTGGCCCAGATCCTGGCCGAGGCCGAAACTATCGTCCGCGGCTGAAACGCCCGGCCGATGAAGCCGGCGGCTCGCGCATCCCTAACGGGTGCGATGCTGGACGATCCAGAGTGTGAGGGTCCACGTGTTGTGGATACCCACGACCAGCAGCAGGCCGACGCCGAGCGCCAGCGGGCTCAGCAGCGGGCGGGCGCCGAGCAGCAGCGCCCCCCCGGTGCCGCTGATCAGCAGGTAGGCCACTCCCGGCAACACGTTGTGCCAGAGCCAGTGCGCGCGGTCGAAATCGTCGCGCTGGTGATACTGCCACATCTGCGGCACCGTTTTCAGCACCTGGGCCAGCCCGGCTACGCCAATAGCGGCCACCAGGGCCCCGAGGACGTCTGGGCTCTGGCCGGGGACGGTAAAGATACAGGCCAGGATCAGCACGGCGCCGAAGTGCAGGAGGGTCGGGGTCACAAACGTCCGGATGTTGTCGCGCGTGTGGTCGGCGATCAGCCCGGCGCCGAGCGAGGCGGCCACGAAGAGCAGCCCGATCAGAGTAGCGGCCGCCGTCCCGGTCAGCATGTAGAAGTTTTGCCAGTCGTGCAGGGTTTGCGCAAAGGTGTCACCCATGGTGGGGCTATTCTAGCAGAGCCGGCCGCCCCTCGCAAGCACCCCGGCTGGGCCCGATCGCTCATTGGGTGCTCCTCCCAGCGCCGGGGAGTGCCAGCGTGGCCAGGCGCACCCGCACCAGCAGGTCGTTGAGGGCGGCGTGGACGGTCGGGACAGCGGGCAGGCGGCTGGCCAGGTGGGCGGCCTCCAGTGCGGCGCGCAATCGAGCCACCTCCGCGGTGTGGAGCGCCAGGTCGGCATCCGGCAGGAGGCCCTTTTCCGGCCCGCCGAGCTTCCGGGCCAGCAGGTCGGGGATGTAGGGCAGCAGGAACAGCTCGTTGAGCCGCACCAGGTTGGCCTCCACCTCGCCGGTGCGCATCAGGTGGATCCCGGTCAGCAGCACCCGGTACGTATAGAGTAACGGCTTGACCCGCCGAGTCTTCTGGAACAAGCGCCACTGGGTGTCGGCAAAGCCCAGATAGTGGTAGCTATGGTAGCGCGTCACGCAGCCAGGAGCGATCGCCCGCAGCTCGGCGTGCTCCGGCGTGGTGTGGACCACCAGCGGGGAATGGAGCTGCTCCAACACATAGCCGTTCTTTTTGAGCAGCAGGCGGAAAAATTTGCGCACATCGTGGCTGACCAGGTCAATCTCCAGCCCGGCCCGCACCGCGGCGACTTCGATCGTGTCTCGTCCCGGCTCCAGGCCCAACATTTCAGGGACCGGCAGGATATGGCAGCCCCGCAGGTCATAATCCGAGTCGGGCGAGGGAAAGCCATAAAGATGCGCGCCGCTGATCGTGACGAACAGCAACGGGTAGGGTTGGACGGCCACCTCGGCCGGGACACGCGGGTCGATCAGCACGACCGGTCTCGCTTTCGGCGGCGGGCTAGACCATCAGCCGCCGCGCGCGGAGCAGAAAGGCATTGGCCGCCGCATAATCGGGACGGGCGGGTAGAGTGGTCACGGCCAGCGCCGCGTCGAACGCCGTATGGAGCTCCAGCCGCCAGGCGTTGACCACGGCCCAGGGCACCGCGCCCTGGCGGATCGCCAGCAAGCGCTCGCGCTCGGTGCCGACCTGGACCGGCACCTGCCCCTCGCGCAGCACGGCGATCCCGGACAGCAGGAGACGGATCAGGTGCATGGCGTGTTTCCACTTCAGCGTGCCCTTGTTCCGCAGGTCTTGTTCCAGCTTCTTGAACTGCGACATGACATAGCCATTATACGTCTGGTAGACCAGCTGGGAGAGGAAGATCGCGCGCATCGCCAGCAGCTCCTCGGCCAGGGGCGTCGCCGTCTCCACCAGGGGCGTGTAGAGACATTCGAGCACATTCGGGTTGGCCTTGAGCGCCAAAACCAGGAACTTGCCGAGTTCCCAATAGCACTCCTGCGCGACGGCATTCTCCAACTGCTCGGGCACGCCATACAACGACCAGTGGAGTGCCGCCGGCGGCAGATAGATGCCCCGGCGGTCCGTATCCGATGCATCGGTATCCAGGCCGTAGGCCCGCGAGCCGACGATACAGCGATAAATGATATACTCCGAGAGCACGATCTCGCTAGCCGCTTGGTCTGCCTGGAGCCCCGCCGCCTGGAGCTGCTTACGGATGCTCAGATCCTCCCGGCGGAGCACCGCCTCGGCGCCGTCCGCAAAGCGCACCTGGTACAGGTGCCCGCCGTCGCCGGGGGCCTGCAGGATCACGCCAACGCCGCCCAGCGGGCAAACCAGCGCACCGCTGCCGTCGCGCACCGCGACCCGGCTGACCACCTGGGTGCCGGGCGGCAGGATCAGGATCGGCGGCGACGGCGGGTCCGTCATCAATCAGCAACTGGCCTCAGGTCTCGCTGGCCTGGCGATGGAGCGAGAACCGCCAGCGCGAGGGTGGGGTCACCGGCGCGGCGATCACGTCGCCGGGCACGGCCAGCGCCTCGGCCATGGCGCGCAGGTTGCGGCCCGCGACCCCGGCGATCGTCTTCTGCACAAACGACATGCCCTGATTAATCGCGATGGTGATGCCATGGCCGTCGCTCGGGATCGTGGCCAGGGCCGGCAGGGCGAGCCGGGCCTCGACGTCCGCCAGCGGCACCCCGCCCTTGCTGGGATGCCGGTTGACCACCAGCTGGAGCTTCGGCTGGAGGTGCGGGTAGTTCTTGAGCATGTCGATAAAGCGGCGCAGGCTTTCGATCGCGGGCGCCTCCGGGGTGGTGACCAGCAGCAGGATATCGGCGGTTTCCATGATCGCCAGCGTGGCCTCTTCGATGGCATGCCAGAGGTCCACGATCACATAGTCGAAGCGCTTGCGGATGCCCTCGACGATGTCGACCAGGCTATCAGTGGTGACCGCTTCCAGTTGATCCAGCGTCGCCGGCGGCAGCAGCACCTTGATCTCGGAGGGATGGCTCAGCAGCGCCTGGTTGATCATCATCGTATCGATCTCGGCGGCGTGGGGCACGAGCTCGCCCAGGTGGTGCGGCGACTGGAGGTCCAGCAGACTGCCAATGGTGCCGAACTGCAGGCTGTAGTCGAGCAGCGCCACACGCTTGCCGGTCGCATCCTGGAGGCCCATGGACAGGTTGCAGGCCAGGATGCTACAGCCGACGCCCCCTTTGGGGCTGAAGATGACGATCACCCGGCCCCGCTGGCCGCGCGCTGCACGGGTGGCGGCTTGCCGATCGCGGTGCGCCCGCCGCGTAGTCGCGCTGGCCGCCACCTCCCAGATGGTGCTGTGGATCTCCTGGTCGGTCATGGTCGGGGTCAGGATGCCCCGCGCCCCCGCGATCACGGCCCGCGAGAGGTCAGGGGATGTCAGGTCGGTGGCCAGGAGCAAGACCTGGGTGTGCGGCGACTGGTCGCCGATCTGGCGGACCAGCGCGGCGAGAGTCCCGGCGCCGGCCAGATTGGCCCCCAGGAGCAGGACATCCGGCTCCCCGTTCAACAGCGCCAGCACCTGGCCTGGCTCCGTCGTCTGGCTGCCGACCACCATCCCGCCGCCCGCTTCCAGGGCGGTGCGTAAGCGCGACAACGTGGTCAAATCTGTATCGGCCAGGACGATATAGGTGGAGGCAGAATCCGCATAGGACATAATGATACGACTCCTCGATGGCGTAAAGCTGGCGTAGGCTGAACAGTAGCGCGCCCAGCCGTCGAAATTTGGCATAGACCTGGTCATTATAGCCGTTCCTGGATCAGAAAGCGATCCGGCGCGCCAAGTTGGGTGCGCGGCATTGTTTGGCACCGGCGACCGGGGACTTTCCTAACCCCCCTGCCCCCCTTCCCGAACGCGGGCCGGGGGGTGCGGGATCCACCACCGGGGACCGGGACGCCAGCGCCCCTTCCCGCGCACGGGAAGGGGTTGGGGGTTAGGAATGCTCCCGCGCCGCATTCTGGCCCGCCTGACGCCTGGGCAAAATCCTGCCGCGCACCCCGCCAAGTTGACACCTGCGCCGCGCGGGTGTACGCTAACTACGACCCGCGCGAACTGCACGACACCGGATAGGGAGGAAGCCATGGCCGAGCCGACTGCGGAGCATGACCGTCTGGCGGCCCACGCCCGCCGCGAAGCCGACTGGCGACATTGGGGCCCCTATCTCAGCGATCGCGCCTGGGGCACCGTGCGCGAAGACTACAGCGCCGCGGGCGCCGCCTGGGACTATTTTCCGCACGACCAGGCCCGCAGCAAGGCGTATCGCTGGGGCGAGGATGGCCTGGCCGGGATCTGCGACCGGGAAGGCGGCCTCTGCTTCGCCCTGGCTCTCTGGAACGGGCGGGACCCCATCCTCAAAGAGCGCTTGTTCGGCCTCGGCGGTCCCGAAGGCAACCACGGCGAAGATGTCAAAGAATATTATTATTATCTCGACAACATGCCCACGCATTCGTACATGCGCATGCTCTACAAGTATCCGCAGGGCCCCTACCCATACGCCGATCTCGTGGCGGAAAACCGCCGCCGGGGCCGCGACGCTCCGGAATACGAGCTGATCGATACGGGCATTTTTGCCGAAAACCGCTATTTTGACGTCTTTGTGGAGTATGCGAAGGCGGACCCGGATGACATCCTGATCCGTTTCACCATCCATAACCGCGGCCCGGAGCGCGCAACTCTCCACCTGCTGCCGACGCTCTGGTTCCGCAACACCTGGGCCTGGGGCCTCGACCCGGCCCGCCCGCAGATCCGCCGGATGGGCGCCCAACCGGATTGGCAGGGGCTGGAGGCCAGCCACCCCACGCTCGGCACGTACTGGCTCTACGCGCAGAGCCGGCCCACCCTGCCGGAGCTGCTCTTTACCGAAAACGAGACGAACACGGCCCGCCTCTACAACGCGACGCCGGCCAGCCGGGTCGTCAAAGACAGCTTCCACCGCTACCTGGTCGACGGCGAGCGTGAGGCGCTGAGCCCGACGCCCACCGGCACCAAAGCCGCGCTGCATTACCCGCTCACGCTCGACGGGGGCGGCGCCGTCCAGGTCGGCTTGCGCCTGACCGCCGAGCAGCACGACCGGCCGCTGGGCCACACCTTCACGGCCACGTTCCAGACGCGCCTGGACGAAGCCGATGCCTTTTACGCCGCGATC
>DATGEF010000355.1:0-4675 GCA_035310405.1 Chloroflexia bacterium
TGGTCGACCGACTTTCCGACGCACAACCCCATCCAACCGGCCTTGCGGGGGGGCGAGGATGCGACCATTGTGCGCTATAGCCCCAGCGGCACGGTGACCTACGCTACCTATTTTGGCGGGACGGGGGCAGATTACGGCCAAGCCGTGGCGCTGGGTCCCAGCGGCGATATGTACCTGACCGGGTCCACTAACTCCCTGGACTTCCCGACGCAAGCCGCGATCCAGCCGGTGTTCGGCGGCGGCGGCTATAGCGGGGGCGATGCCTTTGTCACCCGGCTCCTGGCGACGGGATCGGCGCTGGTCTATTCGACGTACCTGGGCGGCAGCGCGAACGACTACGGCACGGCGCTGGCCGTGGACGGCCAGGAGATCGTGACGGTGGCGGGGGGCACCGAATCGCCGGACTTCCCGGTCCACAATCCGTACCAGCCGTATCTGAACGCCGGGGTCGACGATTTTGTCGCCCGCATCCACCCGAGCGTCCCGCCGGTGCCGCCCACGGTGACCGGCACGCCGCCGACCGCGACGCCGACGCGGGTGCGGACGTCCACGCGCACCCCGACGATCACGCCCACGCCGACTCAGACGCAAACGCCGACGACGACCCCCTCACCGACCATTACGCCGAGCCCGACGGATACCTTTACGCCGGGGCCCACCGTGGCGCCCGGCTGCGGCCCGGCCTGGAGCGAGCTGGACCACCCGGCCGGCGCCGCGCTGGCCGGTGTGTCGGCCAGCGGGCCGACGGACGCCTGGATCGGCGGCGCCGGCCAGGTGCTGCACTGGGACGGCAGCCGCTGGGCGGCCTCCCCGGTGCCGACCCAACTCGGCACGATCCGGCTGAGCCAGGACGCGGCCTCGGCCCCCGATAACGTCTGGGGCATGAATGGCAGCAATGCGGTGCGTTGGAACGGCCAGGTCTGGACCTCGATCCCCAATCCCACGCCGAGCGCCTATCCCACGTACTACCCGGTGTACCAGAACTACCAGTTTTACGACGTGGCCGCCTGGGCGCCGAACGACGTCTGGATGGTCGGCACCCTGCAAACCAACACGGACTACGATCCCTATGCCGTGGTGCATTGGACCGGGAGCCACTGGGATGGGCCGGTCGCGCGGGCGCTGCCGCCGGGGGGGGCGCCGGCCGCCCCGCGCGCGCCGGCCGGCGGTTACTATCGCACGGAGGTGCTGACGGCGGTCACGGTGGCCGGGCCGAATGAGATGTGGGCCATCGGCTATATCTTCGATACGTCGACACCGTATCCGAACGAGACCGACACGCTCCTGGTCCACCTGGGGGGCGCCCGGGGCCAGCCCCTGCAGCGCCTGCCCATTCCGGGAGCGCCGGCCAGCGCGGCCTATAGCAGCATCTCGGCGGCGGCGCCGAACGACGTCTGGATCGTGGGCGGGCATGCCGCCTATCACTGGGACGGCACCGCGCTGCGCACCGTCGGCGTGCCACCCGAGGCCGGGAGCCTGAGCACGGTGGTCGCGGCGGGCGGGGGGGAAGCCTGGGCAACCGACGCCACGAACACCTTCCATTGGGACGGCCTGCACTGGGCGCTGGTCCCGGGCGGCATCCCCGGGGCGCTGGCGGCGGGGGGCCCCTACGACATCTGGAACGTGGACAGCACCCGGATCACTCACTGGCCCGACCTGCCCATCTTCGCCGACGTGCGGGGCGCCGACCCGTTCTACCGCTTCGTGCAAGCCCTGGCCTGCCGCAGCATCGTCAGCGGCTACCGCTGCGGCGCGCCCGGCGAGCCTTGCGACGGCAACACGCGCGCGTACTACCGCCCGGGCAACACGATCACGCGGGGCCAGGTCGCCAAGCTCGCGGCGCTCGCCGCGGGCCTCGGAGGCACCCCGACCACCCAGACCTTCGCCGATGTGCCGCCGAGCCACCCCTTCTACCCCTGGATCGAGCAACTGGCCGCCCGCGGCATCCTCAGCGGCTACAGCTGTGGGGGGCCGAACGAGCCCTGCGACGCGCAGCAGCGGCCCTACTTCCGCCCCTACGCCAACGTGACCCGCGGCCAGCTGGCCAAGATCGTCGCCCTGGCGGCCGGGTACACCGGGGACCCGGCCACCCAGACCTTCGCCGACGTGCCGCCGGGCCAACCATTCTATCGCTGGATCGCCCAGGTGGCCAGCCATGGCAGCATCAGCGGCTACAGCTGTGGGGGGCCGAACGAGCCCTGCGACGCGCAGCAGCGGCCCTATTTCCGCCCGGGCGCCACGGCGACCCGCGGCCAGACCGCCAAGATCGGGATGAATACCTTCTTCCCGGGCGGGGGGCCCTGATCGCGCCGGCCCGCCGCTCTACCGGCCGGCGATGCCCGGCAGAATGGCGCCCGTCACCAGCGGCGTCGAGAGCTGGGTCATGCCCAGGAAGGCGCCGCCGAGGATGAAGAGCACGACGGTGGCCAGGGCGGTGAAGACCAGGCCGCTGGCGACGAGCGTGTCTGGGCGCTGCACCAGGGTGGTCTGCGGCTGCTCGAAGTACATGTACCAGATCACCCGCAGGTAGTAGAAGGTGCCGATCGCGCTGTTGATCACGCCGACGACGGCCAACCAGGTCAGGTTCGCGTTGACGGCAGCCAGGAAGACATAGTACTTGCCGAGGAAGCCGATAGTCGGGGGAATGCCGGCCAGCGAGAGCATCAGGATCATCATCGTGGCGGCCGGCAGCGGCGCCCAGCTGGAGAGGCCCCGGAAGTCGTCGAGGTACTCGCTGCCGCCGTTGCGCTCCAACCAGATGATCAGGCCGAAGGCGCCCATATTCATGAAGACGTAGGCGAACAGGTAAAAGAGCAGGCTGGCCACGGCCTGGTTGCCGTTCGGGGGGCCCACCTTCGTCGGGTCATAGGAGGCCAGGGCGACCATGATATAGCCGGTGTGGGCGATGCTGGAATAGGCCAACATGCGCTTGACGCTGCGCTGCGCCAACCCGGTGACGTTGCCCAGGGTCATCGTCAGCACGGAGAGGGCGGCGATCACGGGCACCCATTGCTGCCAGGCGGGACCCAGGCCCTCGACCAGGATGCGAACGATCGCCGCGAAGCCGGCCGCTTTGGGGCCGACCGACATGATCGCCGTGACCGGCGTCGGGGCGCCCTGATAGGCGTCGGGCGTCCACATATGGAACGGCACCGCGGCGATCTTGAAGCCGAGGCCGGCGATAAGCAGGAGCGTGGCGAGCAACAGCCCGCCGGCGCCCACCTGGTGATTCTGCACCAGGGTGCGCACCTGGTTGGCGATCAGCGGGATGTTCGTGGTGCCCGTCATACCGTAGAGCCAGGCCATGCCGTAGACCAGGATCGCCGTGGCGAACGTGCCCAGCAGGAAGTACTTCAGGGCCGCCTCGTTCGAGAACCGGTTGTTGCGGGCAAAGCCGGTCATGATATAGGTCGCGATCGAGGAGAGCTCGATGCCGACGAAGATGCCGGTCAGGTCCTGCGAGCAGGCCACGACCATCATGCCGAGGGTGGCCAGCGCCAGCACGGCGTAGAAGTCGCCGAGCGGCATGCCCTTTTCCTCGATGTAATTGGCCGCGAAGATCGTGCCGATCAGGGCCGCGAGAATCGCCAGCACCCGGAACCAGAGGCCGAGCTTGTCGAGCACGATCATGCCGGAGAAGGAGGTGATCGGCATGTTCGACGTCACGAAGTAGGCGAAGCAGGCGGCCAGGGCCAGGAAATAGCCGATCACGCTGACCCAGGTCAGGATCTGCTTGCGCCCTTTCGGCAAGAAGAGCTCGCCCAGGATCAGCGCGACCGCGAGCACCGTGATGATGATCTCGGGCACGATCGTATTGAAGTCGGGCAGCACCAGGTGTATGGCAGGTGGCATATAAACCCCTTGTCGCCGGCCGGTCGCCGGCCGGCAGTTAGTGAACGATATGGCTCAAGAAGGCCACAACTTCCGGCGAGGCCATGCTGACGGCCACTTTGTGCAGCAGCGCATCGTCGACCTGCCGGACGTAATCCAGGAAGAAACTCGGGAACAAGCCCATGAAAATACTCAACAGGACCAGCGGCACCAGGCCGGCCAGCTCCAGGGTGTTGAGGTCGCGGAAGCCCGCCGAGCTGGGCTGGGGCGGTTGGAACATGACCCGCTGGAACATCCAGAGCAGGTACCAGGCGGCGAAGATCACCACGATCGTCGTGACCGTGCCGGCGAACCAGTTGGCGCGGAAGGCGCCCAGCATGACCAGGAACTCGCCGACGAAGCCGCTGAGCAACGGCAGCCCGAGCGAGCCCAGCGTGATGATCAGGAACAAGGCCGAGAAGATCGGCATACGCGCCGTCAGGCCGCCCATCGCGGCGATCTCGCGGCTGTGCAGGCGGTTGTAGATCACGCCGACGCAGAGGAAGAGCGCGCCGGTCAGGAAGCCGTGGCTCAACATGACGATCACGGCGCCGTCAATGCCCTGCACGGCGTTCTGGAACTGCCCGCCGCTCAGCCAGACCGCGGTAAACAGGCCGAGGGTGACAAAGCCCATATGGCTCACCGACGAGTAGGCGATCAGCTTCTTGAGGTCCGGCTGCACCAGCGAGACCAGGGCGCCGTAGATGACGCCGATCACCGAGAGCACGACCATGACCGGGGCCAGGGCGGCCGCGCCGTCGGGCACCATCGGCAGCGCGAAGCGGATAAAGCCAAAGGCGCCCAT
>DATGEF010000356.1:0-3765 GCA_035310405.1 Chloroflexia bacterium
CCCCGACGCCGCCGCCGCCCTTACCGGCCGCCGCGGCGCAGCCTCCGACGAGCGCGGCCTCTGCGCCAGACGTAGCGGCCCGTACGGCCCAAACCGCGGCCGTGGGCCCGGCCGGGGGGGCGATCGCGCCCCAGCTCGCGCCTACGGCCGAGGCCGCCAACGGGAATCCGCCGGCGAATCCGCCGGCCGCCGGCAGTGGCGCCGCGCCGGGAAGTGGCGGCTCGCCCTTGCCGGACCAGTTGCACAGCCCGCTAGCGACCGGTGCCGCCAGCCGGGCCGCCGAGCCCTCCAGCCGGCTCCAATGGCTGCCCTGGGAGATCGGGCTGGGCCTGCTGGCCGTCGCCCTGGCCGCCGCGAGCATCTTCCTGCCCCGGCGGCCCTCCTAGTATCGCATCTGTTTGACGCCTGCCCGGCGGGCACGTATAATACCGGGGCAATGCACCTATTCGGCCTGCTGCCTTTGTTGCACGCCCACCCGGCCTATAGCCACCTGGCGGGGGCGATCGCGCGCGCCCAGGCCGGGAGCGCCCTCGTGGTCACGGCCGACACCCTGCTGGATACCGCCAAGCCCTACTTGCTGGCCGCCCTGGCCGCCGACCCCCAGATCGCCTCGCCGGCCGGCCGCATCCTGGTGCTCACGAGCCGGCCCGAGCGGGCGCGGGCGATCACGGCCGCCCTGACCCTCTATGCCGCCCCGGGCAGCGTCTGGCGCTTTCCGGCCCCCGACCTGTTGCCCTATGAGCGGATCGCCGCCGACCCGACCATCGTCGCCGGCCGGCTCGGCGTGCTCGCCGCCTTGAGTGCCGACCCGCCGCCCTCCGCCCCGGACCCGCCCCGCGCCCGCCCCATGGTCGTCACCTCGGCCATGGCGCTGATGACGCCGACCATCGGCCCGGCGGACTTCCGCTGGGCCACCCGGCGGCTGCACCGCGGCGCGACGATCGCCATGGACGACCTGCTGGCGCACTGGGTGGACCTGGGCTATGAGCCGGCCAGCGCGGTCGAGCGCCCGGGCACTTTCAGCCGCCGAGGCGGCATCGTCGACGTCTGGCCGCCGACCAGTGCCCAACCCGGGCGCCTCGAATTCTGGGGCGATCAGATCGAGTCGTTGCGTTACTTCGACCCGGAAACGCAACGCTCGACGACGCCCGCCGAGGAGCTCGTGGTGCCGCCTTCCTGCGAGCTGCCGCTCTGGCGCCGGCAAGCGGTGCTCCCCGCCATCCGCGCCATCCGCCTCCAGGATCTCCGCGGCGAGGTGCGCGAGGAATGGGAGCGCCAGATCGGCGGCCTGGAGATGGGCGAGTATTGCGAGGGCCGGGAGATTTTCGCGCCCTATTTTATGCAGCCGCTGGGCTCCCTGCTCGACTACTTGGCGCCGGGCGACCTGGTGGTGATCGACGAGCCCGAAGCAGTGGCCCTGGCGGCCGGTGAGCTCGATCGGAGCGCGGAAACGCTGTACGCCGAGTTCGTCGCCCAGGGCGAGCTGCCCGCCGGCTTGCGCCGGCCGTATGTGGCCTGGGCCGACCTGGAGACCCAGATCGCCCCCTGGCCCTGCCTGACGCTGGGCGAGCCGGCCGGCGGCGCCCCGGCGGCCCGCCCGGCCCTGCCGCTGCCCGCGTTCACTTCCCCGCCCCTCTACGCGGGCAAGATCGCCGAGGCGATCGCGGGCGTCCGCGCCGCGCTGGGCCGCGAGGAACGGGTCCTCATCGTCAGCCAGCAGGTCCAGCGCCTCCGCGAGCTGTTGGAAGAGGACGAGATCTACCCCACGCATCGTAAAGTGCCCCCCGGCCTGATCCGGGGGCCGGCCACCGGGCGCGGGGCCGCCGCCCCGGTCCGGCCCGAGGACAAAGTCGCCGCCGCCCATCTGGTGGGCCTGGTCGAGCCCATCCTGGATCCCCCCGCGCCGGGCGCCTTACACCTGCTGCAGGGCGGGCTCGACGCCGGCTGGCAGGGCGACCTGCTGCTCGGCACCTGGCTGCTCACCGACCTGGAGATCTTTGGCCGCGCCCAACCCCAGCGCCGGGCCGCCAACAAGTCGGGGCGCCCCGCCGCCGTCGAAGAGTTCTTGCGCGAGGTCAAGCCGGGCGATTTCGTGGTCCATATCGAGCACGGCATCGCCCGCTACAGCGGGCTGATCAAGATGGGCGTGAGCGGCGCTGAGCGCGAGTATATGCAGCTGGATTACGCCGAGGGCGACCGGCTCTATGTGCCCATCGAGCAGACCGATCGCGTCGCCGCCTATATCGGCACGGGCGCCGGCACCCCGAGCCTGCATCGCCTCGGCACCGGCGACTGGACCCGCACCAAGAAGAAGGTCCAGGCGGCCACCGTCGAGCTGGCCCGGGAGCTGTTGGGCCTCTATGCTGCCCGCGAAGCCGCCCCGGGCCATGTCTATGCGCCCGATAGCCAGTGGCAGGAAGAGCTCGAAGGCGCGTTCCCCTATGTCGAGACCGAAGACCAGATGCGCGCCATCGAGGAGGTCAAGGCCGACATGGAAAACCCCAAGCCGATGGACCGCCTGATCTGCGGCGATGTCGGCTTTGGCAAAACCGAGGTCGCCCTCCGCGCCGCCTTTAAAGCCGTGATGGACGGCAAGCAGGTGGCCGTGCTGGTGCCGACGACGATCCTGGCCCAGCAGCACTACAACACCTTCCAGGACCGCATGGCCGCATTTCCGGTGACCGTCGAGATGCTCTCGCGCTTCCGCTCCCGCAAAGAACAAGAGCGCATCCTGGCCGAGCTCGCCGCCGGGCAGATCGATATCATCATCGGCACGCACCGGCTGCTGCAAAAGGATGTGCAAATTAAGGACCTCGGCCTGGTGGTCGTCGACGAAGAGCAACGCTTCGGGGTGCGCCATAAGGAGCGCCTGAAACAGCTCCGGCGCGAGGTCGATGTGCTGACGATGACGGCGACGCCGATCCCGCGCACCCTGCATATGGCCATGGTCGGCGTGCGGGATATGAGTGTGATCGAGACCCCGCCCGAAGAGCGCCTGCCGATCAAGACCTACGTCACCGCCTACCGCGATTCGCTGGTGCGGGAAGTGATCCAGCGGGAGCTGGAGCGCGGCGGCCAGGTCTATTTCGTCCACAATCGGGTGCAGAGCATCGGCATTGTCGCCCGCGAGCTACAGAAGCTGCTGCCGGAGGCCCGCTTCGCCATCGGGCACGGCCAGATGGAAGAGCACCAGCTCGAAGACGTCATGACCGCCTTTATCGAGGGCAAGCACGACGTGTTGATCTGCACCACGATCATCGAGTCGGGCCTGGATATCCCGAATGTCAACACGCTGATCGTCGACAACGCCAATAATTACGGGCTGGCCCAGCTCTACCAGCTGCGCGGCCGGGTCGGGCGCGGCGATAAGCGCGCCTATGCCTATTTCCTCTACCGCCAGGGCCACAAAGTCACCGATGTAGCCCAGGAGCGGCTGCATACGATCGAGCAGGCCACCGAGCTCGGCGCCGGGTTCCGCATTGCGCTCAAAGATATGGAGATCCGCGGCGTCGGCAACCTGCTCGGCCCCGAGCAGCACGGCAACGTCGGCCTGGTCGGCTTCGATCTCTACACCCGCTTGCTGGCCGGGGCCGTCGAGGAAGCCAAAGGCCACCCCCGCCCGCCCGAGCCGCCCCCGGTCACCCTCGACCTGCCGATCACCGCCTACCTGCCGGAAGCCTATGTACCGGACGCGGGCGAGCGCCTGCGCATCTACCAGCGCCTGGCCCGCATCCGCAGCGAAAGTGGCGTGCGGGATTTACGCCG
>DATGEF010000357.1:0-8092 GCA_035310405.1 Chloroflexia bacterium
CGTGCTGCGGGTCCTCGTCCTCCTGCCGGTCCTGGTCGGCTGCCAGATGCCGGGCGGGGCGGCCCCGGCCCTCCCCACCCCCACCCCGCTGCCGACGGCGGCGCCGACCGACACGCTGGCGCCGGCGACTGACACGCCGGCGCCGACGACGATCTCGCTCGACGACCTGAAAAATGACCTGCAGAACGTCGTCGACCTGGAAAGGCGGGCCGAAGAAGCTAACAGCAAAGATGAATACCTGAGCCAGATCGACTCGGGCGACCGGGATTGGTATCATCTGCAGCAAGATGAGTTCACCGATAACAGTTATCTGATCGGCCGGCTCAAATGCGTGGCGAATGTGCGCTATGATGCCGAGCACCAGACCGCGGTGGCCGATGTCGGGATCGACGATTGCCCCGGGCGCTATCACGTCGGCATGTTCTTTCGCCTGGTCGGCAACCGCTGGCTGCACTCGCAGCCGGCTCTGAACGAGCAAGGGCTGCGCAACACCAAAAAAATCGGCCCCTTCCGGGTGACCTACCACGAGATGGACGCGGGCTACCTGTCCGTGCTGGAGCAGTTTGCGCCCGCCGTCTACGATCGGGTGAGCACCGTCATGGACACCAAGCAACTCGACGTCGACGTCGACCTGATCTCCCGGCCGACCGATATGCCGCGCAGCGCCTTCACGACGATCGCCCTGTACAACCCCGCGATTGCGCGGATGTCGATGCTCTCGCCCTTCTTCTGGCCCAGCGGCGACGGCACCGAGGTTGAGCTCGACGACCAGATCCGCGTGACGTTGACCCACGAATTTACCCACCACGCCGTCCGCACGCTGGCGACGACCCTCGTGCCGCACTGGATCAACGAGGGCATGGCGGTCTACGTCTCGCAGGAGAATCCGACCCGCTATGTGCGCGATATCCAGCAACTGGCGATCGTCAATCGCCTGGCGCCCCCGGACGCCCTGGATGGCCTGCTGCTCGACGGCACGACCGCCGAACTCGGCTACGCCGAAGGGTACTCTTTCGTCAGCTACCTGACCGCGCAGGAAGGGGATGCCGTGCTGCCCAAGATTTTGCGCGATATCCACCAGATCCAAAGCGAGGACCGCACCCGCGGCCTGGATCAGGCGTTGCAGGACGTCACCGGCAAGGGCCTGGACGCCTGGTGGGCCGCCTGGCGCCAGAGCGTGTCTAGCTAAGGCAGGGTCAGGGAGAGCGGCGGGCGGTGTTGGCGACCAGCTGAAAGCCGCGCGACACAGATTATGGTATAATGGCGCATGCTGACTTTTGCCCGCCGTCCCTTGCTCATCGGGGCCATGCTCGCGCTCGTCGGGAGCGGGCTGGTGGCGAGTGGGGCGCGGGCCGCGAACGCCCCCGTCGACGATCCCGGCCCGTCGGCGTATCTCCCGCCCCTGCCGCCGCCACCTCCACCGCCGGTGGCGCTCCATAGCCTGCCTCGGCACCCGGGCGCGGCCTCGCACAGCGCCGGCCCCGGGGTCCGAGTGCCGATCCTGATGTACCACTACATCCGGACGAACCCCGCGGTTCCGGATCGGCTGGGCGCCGATCTCTCGATCGCGCCCGCGCATTTCGCGGCGCAGCTCGATTGGCTCGCGGCGCACGGGTTCCAGACGATCACGCTCGATGATCTGACGGCCGCGATCCGGCACGGGGCGCCCCTGCCCCGCCGGCCCGTGATCCTGACGTTTGACGACGGGTATGCCGACTTCTATACAGCGGCCTACCCCGCCCTGGCCCAGCATGGCTTCAAAGCGACGAGCTTTGTCATCACCGGCAAAGTGGGCCGGCCTGGCTACCTGACCTGGGACCAGATGCGGGCCATGCAGGCGAGCGGGCTGGTGCAATTCGAGGCGCATACCGTCGATCATGTCGAGCTGGCGCATGTTTCCCTGCTGAAGGCTCAGTACGAGTTGATCGCCAGTAAGCAGGCCCTGGAGAGCCAGCTCGGTACCCGGGTGAAATATTTCTGTTACCCCTCCGGGGACTATAATGCCGCGGTGGAAGCGCTGGTGACCTTAGACGGTTACCAGGCGGCGTTGACGACCCACCCGGGCCTGTGGCACCACCCGGGGGATCTGCTGGCCCTGACCCGGGTGCGTATCCATGGGAGCGACACGCTCGCCCGTTTCGCCGCGCATTTGGGGCTGGCGCCGCCCCCCGCGCTCCATCATCCGGCGGCCGGGCCCGCGCCCGACGGCGGCGCCCCGGCCGCCGATCCCCCGATCCCGGATCTGAGTAATCCGCCGGCGGAGCCGGTCATGACGCCGCGGCGCTACCCCGCGCATGCTCCTCGCGCCCCCTAGCCTCCTCCTCCTGATTCCGTTCGGCCGCCATCCTGTCTGGACGACGCTGGCAAACCCCGGTTCTTTCGGGTACAATAGTAGTTAGCCTGGAAAATCACGATCTTTGCGTATTCTTGCGTATTGAATGGCCAGTGGTATATATGCCACCGGCCGATGCGCCACTGGCGTAGGAGTATTGAATTTATGCCACTTCTTGCGACGGCCGAGCGGGTGGTCAAGTGCCCGACCGGGCACTGCCCCGGCTGGATCACGGTCGACGACGACCGGCCCCAGACGGTGCCCTGCCGCTATTGCCGGGTTACGGTCAACACCTTGCGCTACCTGCTGGAGGGCATCCCCGACAGCGGCACGGCCGCGAGCCATCTGACCCCGGCGGTGCATGCCGCGTTTAACAGCTTGCTGCTGGCGGCGGCCGGCATGACGGGCGGCAATGTCTATCTCCGGCCGATCGACCGCACGGTTGTCAGCCTGGTGCCGAGCACCCGCGGCGTGATCGTCGAATACAACCCCGTGATCGCGCGCCAGGCGGGCCCGGCGGCGGTCGTGACGCTGTTGTTCCATTACCTGCTGCATATCGACCTGCACCCGCGCCAGGAGCGGCCGCTGGGCCTGCTCCTGCGCCCTGGGGCGCGCGATAAAGAGCCGTTCCAGCCGGCCGTCAATTACCTGCTGCATCTGGCGGACCACGCCTGGATTATGGCCCGCATCGCGGCGGTCGACGCGCACCTGTTGCCGGCGGCCCAGGCCTGGGGCCTGGACCTGGCCGGCATGCTGACCGGCAACGAGACTTTCTTTCCGCCCTATATGGCCGAGCGCAACCGCCGCTGGATCATGGAGCAGTTCGATGCGCCCACGGCCACCCCGGCCGGCGTCGCCGGCGCCCTGGTGACCCGGCTCGCGGCCCTGAGCGCGCGGTTCTTCGCCGGGCAGCGCGAGGATCTGCGCCGCACTCTGGTCGCCATCCAGCTGGCCGACCTGGGGTTGCGCGACCCCGATCGGGGGCCCGCGTACCAGGCGGCGCTGATCGCGGCCGGCTTGCCGGGCGTCGACGCCGCCGCGCACACGGCGACGCGGCTGCTGGCCGACGTGGTCGCCGTCCGCGACCAGGCGCCGGCCTTTGAGGCGATCGCTTTCCGCCAGGCCCTGGATGCCGCATTGAAGGCGTTGGGGCTGCATACGGCGTTTGAGATCCAGACCCTGAAGAATGCGTGATGCGTAATGCGTGATCCGTCGAAAGAGGCTGACTATGTTTAAATGGCTGGGCAATTTTGTCGATTCCCAGGATAAGGAGCTGACCCGGCTGCGGAAGATTGTCGCCGCCGTGAACGCCGAGATCGAGGCGTTGCTGACAGCGCAGCTGGACGCGCTGGCCGGCTTGCGGACCGAGCTGCATGCGGTGTTGCACCGCGAGAGCAATGCCGGGCGCCTGCTACCCGCGTTCCTGCAGACCGCGCTCACCGATACAACCACGCGGGTCGCCACGCTGACCGCCGAGGCGGCCACGATCCGCCGCGTGATCGAAGTCGGCGAAGTGACGACGCGCACAATGAACGTCCTGCTGGCGGACAGCCGGCAGCTCACCCAGCTGACCGCAGAGCTGGCGCGGCGGACGGGCGACCGGGCCGAAGTGGAAGCCAATATCGCGGAGCTGAGCGAGCGGATTGCCGAGCAGCTGCGTATGCTGGGCGGCGATCGCCCGGCCCTCGCCGGGGTGGTCAGCCGCCTGCCGGCACCTGACGACCGCAAGAGCCGGACGACCCCCGACGAAATGGTGAAGCTGGTCGACACGGCCGCCAGCGACCTGGAGCCGGAGATCGCGGGCTACTTCCGGCGGATGCAGGACCTGCTCGACGGCCTGCGCGACGCCACGGCCCTGCTCGCGTTACTGGGCGAGGCCCCCCTGGCCGGGGGGGCGGCGGCCGATCTGGACCGCGGCCCGCATCCCCTGGCGGGCCTGGGCGCCGAGCAGGCCACCCTGACCGGGGCCCTGGAGACTCTGCGGGCCACCACGCGGGGCCTGGTGGACGCGCTGCAAACCCATGATCTGATGAAGCACCTGCAGCGCCAGGGCCTGCTGTTGCCGGCCGAATTGCAGGCCGCGCCCGGGCCGCTGCCCCCCGCGGCCGCCCGCCCCCCCGGGGGCGGCCTCTTCGGCCGCCGCAAAGCGACCGTGACGGCGCCGCTCGCCGCACCCGGCGGCCCGGCGCCGGGCACCCTGCGCGCGCCGAAAGACGATTTGGCCGACCTGCTGACCTGGCAAGAAGCGGCGGCGGGGGTGCTGTTGACGTTGGCCGAGCAGGCCCTGACGCAAGCCGCGGCCGGGGAGGCCGCCTTGACGGCGTTTGCCGCCTTGCGGATGCGCTATGATGGCCGGACGGAGCGCGTCGCGGCCCGCATGGCCGCCAGCCGGGGCCAGCTCCTGCAGGGCCGCACCGAGCTCTGGCAGACGTATCAGGCGCGCCTCGAAGCCGATTTCTCCGACGCGGCCGATCCGTTCCTGGAGCCGCTGGCCGCACTCCAGACCCGCCAGGATGCCTTGCTCGCCGCCCTGGACACCCAGGAGGCAGGGGGAGGGGCGCCGCCGATCGCCGTCAAGCCCTTGCATCTGCAGGAGCTGATGATGGCCCGTGACGCGGCGATCGACGATTTTTTCCGCCGCTTCCACGCCGAGCTGCGTACGGCGAGTGAGCGCGAGGCGGCCGATCGCTTGCGGGCGCTGGAGACCGAGTTTCGCGCGGCCGAGCGCACGCAGGAAGAGGCGCTGTTGAACGACCTCCTGCCCCTCACCTTTGCTTGCGTCTGGGATGCCGCGCGGCGGACGATCGGCTTGCGCCCGGCCGATGTGCAGTTCATGGGCGGCACTACGCTGCACGAGGGCAAGATCGCCGAGATGAAGACGGGCGAGGGTAAGACCCTGGTCTCCACGCTAACGCTCTCGCTCAACGCGCTCGCGGCGCGGGGCGTCCACCTGATCACGGTCAACGAGTACCTGGTCAAGCGCGACAGCGACTGGATGGGTCCCATCTACGCCATGCTGGGCCTGACCGTCGGCGCGATCCTGAACGACATGGGCGCCTACGACCGCGTGGGCGAATATAAGGCCGATATTACCTACGGCACCAACTCGGAATTCGGTTTCGACTATCTCCGCGATAACACCGCGCCGGGCCCGGAGAATGTGGTCCAGCGCGGGCATCATTACGCGGTCGTGGACGAAGTCGACAACATCCTGATCGACGAAGCCCGGACGCCGCTGATCATCAGCGGGCCCTCCCAGGATACCAGTGACGTGCATGAGAAAGCCACCGTGTTCGCCCGCCAGCTGGTCGCCGAGCGCGACTATGAGATCGACGAGAAAACCCGCAGCGCGGTCTTCACGGATGAGGGCATCGAGCGAGCCGAGCAGTTTTTCCATATCACGAATCTCTACCACCCGGATAATTTCATGCTGGTCTACGGGCTCGACAACGCGCTCAAGGCCCATGCCCTCTTCCGGCGGGATCGCGATTATGTGTTGATGCAGGAGGGCAAGATTATCTCGCCGGGGGAGCGGCTGAATCTCAAGCAGCCGGTCGAGGTCGTGATCGTTGACGAGTTTACGGGCCGGCCGATGGAAGGCCGCCGCTACTCGGAGGGCTTGCATGAGGCGATCGAGGCCAAAGAGGGCATCCGGGTGCGCGGCGAGAGCCAGACGTACGCCACGATCACCATCCAGAACTATTTCCGCATGTACGCCAAGCTGGCCGGCATGACCGGCACGGCGCTGACCGAGGCCGAAGAGTTCTACAAAATTTACAAGCTGGAAGTCACGGCTATTCCGACGCGCCTGCCGATGGTGCGCCAGGACTTTGTCGACCGGGTCTACAAGACCGAGCTGGCCAAGTTCCAGGCGGTGGTGGAGGAGATCAAGGAAGTGCGGGACCAGGGCCGCCCGGTCCTGGTCGGCACCGTGTCGATCGAAAAGTCGGAAGAGTTGGCCAGGATGCTGGACGAAGGGGGCGTGCCGCACAGCGTGCTGAACGCCAAGCAGCACGAGCGCGAGGCCAGCCTGGTGGCCCAGGCCGGCCAGAAAGGCGCCGTGACCATTGCGACGAATATGGCCGGCCGCGGGACCGACATCATCCTCGGCTTTGGCGTGGCCGAGCTGGGCGGCCTGCACATCATCGGCACCGAGCGCCATGAGAGCCGGCGCATCGACAACCAGTTGCGGGGGCGGGCCGGGCGCCAGGGGGACCCGGGCTCGTCGCGCTTTTATGTGTCGCTGGAAGACGAGATCATGCGCCGCTCCGGGGTGAACCAGACGATCGTCAACTCCCGGGTGTTTAACGCGCTCTGGGAAGACGACATGCCGATCGAGCATAACCTGATCTCCAAGAGTGTCGAGACGGCCCAGACCAAAATGGAAGGCTACAACTTCGACATCCGCAAACACCTGGTCGAGTATGACGACGTGGTGAACACGCAGCGCGACGTGATCTACAAGGAGCGCCGCTATGTCCTCACCCAGGGGGAGCCACGCACCATCGTGCTCGATATGCTGGCCGAAACCGTCGACGCGCTGAGCAATCCGTCCGCCCTGCCGCCCGGGCGGGCGCCGGGGGCCCTGGCGCCGGCACGCAAGAAAGGGCAGATCGATCCGGAAGCTCTATTTGCCGCCTTGAGCGACACCTTCAGCGAGGATGTCACGCGCCGCCTGGCGCATCACCTGTTGCGCGACCACGTGGCCGCGCTGATCGCGGCGGGCGATCGGGCCGCCGTCGGCGAGGAGCTGGCGACGATCGCCGCCGAGTCGGCGGCGGGGCGGCTGGATCTGATCCAGGGCGCCATCGACAAAGAGCTGCGCATCTTCTACCACCTGGACGACCCGATGTACGAGAGCGTCCAACACGCCAACGTCGACTATAGCAAGCTCTTGCGCATCATGGCGACCATCCTGCCCTTGCCGCCGGACCTGAGCGCCGCGGACATCGAAGGCATGGAATACGACGAAGCCCTCCAGTATTTCGGGAAACTCGCGGCGGACGAGTTTGATCGCCAGTTCACCGATCGGCTCAAAGAAACGCAGCAAACGGTGCGCACGGCCGCCGCGCGGGGCGACATCCTGCGGCTGGCGGCGGGCGGGGAGGGCGCCGGGCCGGCCGGGCTGGAGAGCCTGGCGCACCTGCCGGAGGACGAGCGTGAGGCGAGCCTGCTGCTCGACCTGATCGACCGGGCCTTCCCGCTGGTGCCCGCCGCGGCCGCGACCCGCCTGCCCCTCGATCCCCAGAGCACAATGGCCGGCGCCGCCTTGCCCCGCCTGGTCGCCGCCCAGCTGGAGCAGATCTACGGCGAAGTGCAGGAGCGGCTGGGCCAGGACTTTGTGCTCCAGAATGCGCCGGTGCCCCTGCTGGGCCTGGTCGACCATAGCATCCCGGCCACGGAATACCGCGAAATCGAGCAGGCGGTGGGCACCGAGCCGCTGGAAGAGGTCGAGTTGACGCCGCTGGGGCAACTGGAGCCCGAGATGCGGGCGATCGTCCGCGATGCCTTTGTGAAGCACCAGGAGTCGCGCTGGATCCTCCATGTTATCGATCAGCTCTGGACGCGGCACTTGACGACGATGGAGGGGCTGCGCCAATCGATCGGCCTGCAGGCGTACGCGCAAAAGGACCCCCTGGTGGAGTACCGGCGCAACGCTTATGAGCTCTTCGACGAGTTGAAAGCCGAGATCCGCCAGCTCGGCACGCGCGTGCTCAGCCTGCGATTGGAGCCGGCGACCACCCCGGCCGCCCCACCCCC
>DATGEF010000358.1:0-4089 GCA_035310405.1 Chloroflexia bacterium
CAGGAACGATAAAAACCTGACCCCCGATCCCCGATCCCTGCTACGAGGGGTCGGGGGTCGGGGGTCAGGAACGATAAAAACCTGACCCCCGACCCCTGACCCCTGATCCCTACGGTCCGCTGGGCGGCAGCTTGCCCGTGCCGGAGAGCAGCTTGCCCGTCTTGCCGGTGTGCAGCTTGCCCGTCTTGTTCACGGCGGCGTTGGAGTCGGTCGACGTCAGCCGGCCGGTCTGCGGGTTGACCACGGCGCCCAGGATGGCGGCCTGCGGGCTGTTGATCTGCTCGGCTTTGCGCAGGGCGGCGTTGAGCTTGGCCGTGGCCTCTTCGACCGCCCCCATGTCGAGCAAGGCAAAGCCTTCCTGCGACAGGCTGGTGATCTCCTCCTCGCCGGTGAAGCGGGAGAGCTCGGGGTCCATGCGCACTTCGGCCGGGGTGGCCACCCAGCGGACAAAGAACCAGGCCGTGCGATCGAGCTCGTCGGTGTGGTCGGTCCCACCCTGGGCGTAGATCACGTTCGGCACGAGCATGCGGAAGGGGATGCCGACGTTGCGGGCCGGGGTCGCGATCTCGACCACGAACTTCGGCTCTTCCTGGCCCAGGGCGCCGATCGGGATGACCCACTGCTGCTCACTCACCTGCCGCGCCGCCCGCTCCTGCACGGAGGGGTAGACCTGGCGCACGCTGCGGATCGTCGTGCCCTTCGGCGTATTGAGCACCAGGCGCACATCGCTGGCTTTGGTGCTTTGCACATCGGCGAACAACTGGGCCACGGCCTCGCCCAGGTGCCGGGCGTCCGGGATGACGTCGGCCTCGCCGCCCGTGCTATGGGCGATCGTGCGCAGCTGATCGGCCTCCCAGCCATTGCCCACGCCCCAGGCGTCGACCCGCAAGCCGGCCTGCGCCAGCGCCTTCGCCATGTCGTACGCGTCGCCGATCGGCTCCGCACCTTCCTGCTTGCCGTCGGTGATCATCAGCACCCGGCGCACATGGTTGGCGTAGCGGGCGGACGCGCCCAGGGCGACGCGCAAGCCGCTGCCCAGCGAGGTCGCGCCCCCGGCCTCGATCCGGCCGATACGGCGGGTCAGCTCGGCGAGCTGGGCGCCGAGCTGGCGGCCGGTGACCGGCGGGGCCAATTCGTGCGCCGCGCTGCTGAACAAGGTGATATGGACCACGATGTCGTCGGTGGGCGGGATCTGGTGCAGCAGGTTGGTCAGGGCCTGCTTGGCGGCTTCCAGTTTCTGGCCGCTCATGCTGCCGGACTGGTCCATGGCCACGCCCAGGAAGACCGGCACGGCTTCCCCGGCGACGCCCTCGGCGCCGACACTATAGAGGGTGCGGGCCTGGGTTTGGCCATCCAGCGCGGTCGCCTCCGCGGGGTGCGGGGTCACACGAAAGGTCACCATGCGATACGATCCTCCTCAAGATAGGATGATTAGGATAAGCTGATAAGCACGCGCTAACGGCTCGGCGCTGGCGATTGCCACTCGGCGACGTCGAGATAGATGCGGGCCAGGATATCTTCGCCGTCGGGCGCGTCGGGGGCGCGGCGCAGATAGACCCGGTACGCTTCGCGGCAGGCCGTGCCGATTTCTTGGGGATTATCCGCCCGATGGACGCGGCCGTCCGGCCAATTCATATTCGGCGGCAGCCGCCGGGCGCGGGCGAGCCGGTAGGCCGCGTACCACCAGTCGGCCAGCAGGCGGTAGAAATGGCGCGACTCGGTGCGGTCGTACAGGCCGGCGATCGCGCGGGCGGCCAGGCCCAGGTCATGCAGCAAGGCGGGCAAGCCGGGCGGCGGCGGCTTGCCCGGCGTCAGGGCCGTCCGCTGCTGCGTCAGGTAGGCGTCGATGCGCATCAGGTAAAGCTCGATCAGGCGCAGCTGCGCGTCGACATAGCGTAAGGCGTTCTCGTTCACCGCGTCGAGCACGCCGATCGCCTGGTCGGTCTGGTTGAGGGCCACCAGGCTGTCCGCCCAGCCGAGCACGGCGTCGGCATTGGCCGGGTCGGCGGCGACCACGCGATGGTAGAGGTCGGCCGCCAGCGGGAAGCGCGCGGTGGCGCGGTAAATATCGGCCAGCGCCTGCTTGGGCAGCACCTCGCCGGGCACCTGCTTGATCAGCTCCTGGTACAGCGCCTCGGCCTGCGGATAATCGTGGTTCGTCTCGGCGGCCTGCGCCTGGACCAGGAGCGTCCGCCAGCGCGTGGCCGGCGTGCTCAGGCGGCGGGCGCGCTCCAGGTCGGTCTGCGCGGCCTCGCTATGGCCCAGGTTGGTCAGGCTGGCTGCGCGCAGCAGGTGGGCGTCGATGCTGACCGGGTTAGTCTTGAGCGCCGCGTCGATCTGGACCAGGGCTTCGTCGTAGCGGCCGGCGGCCATCAGGTCGCGCGCCGCCTGCAGGGCGGGCGTGGCCGGGTCGGTCGCGCTGAGCGAGGGCAGGGCCGTGATCTTCCCGGTGCTGCCGCTGAGCAGCTTGCCGGTAAAGAGCGTGCTCTGGACGGGCACCAGGGACTGGGGCAGGCTGTTGGTGGTGCGGCCGGTCACCTGGGGGCTGCCGGTCACCCGCGCGCGCTCCTGCCCCTGGATGAAGCGGTTGATGCCTTCCAGCTGGTCGAACAGTTCCTCGACGGTCTGGAAGCGGACGCCAGGGTCCGGGTCGCGGCCGCGGACCACGAGATTATAGATCTCGTCCGAGACCGGCCAGGTGTTGCGTGGCGGCGCGGTGATCCCCTGCTCGGCCACGTCCACCCCGAGCAGGGCGGCCAGGGTGCTGACGATCGTGAACAGGTCCATGGTCGGCGACTGCTCGCAAATGCCGCCGATCTCCGGCGGCGCGTAGCCCTCGGTTCCCCAGGCCTCCCGTCGCTGGCCCTTGATATATTCGATCGCCGTGCCCAGATCGATCAGCACCTGGCGCTTCGTGCCGTTCGGCTCGTCGATCTGGATGACGTTGCCGGGCTTGAAGTCGCGGTAGACGACCGGGGGGGTGCGGTGGTGCAAGTATTCAAAGGCGCCGCGGATGCCGAGCACCAGGCGCAGCGCTTCGGTCTCGGCCAGCGGCCCGCTGTTCGAGTCGTACATCTGCTTCCAGGTGGTGCCCTGGACGAAGGCCATGACGATATAAGGGATGCCCCCTTCGTCGACGATGTCGTAAATGCGCACGATATTGGGGTGGTCGAGGCGGATCAGCATCTCGCGCTCTTCCACGGCGGCGGCCAGCAACTCAGGGTCGTCGGTGTTGAGGATCGCTTTGACGGCGCAGAGGCGGCCTTCCGGCTCATTGCGCGTCTTGAGGTGCTGGTCGACGGCTTTATAGACGGCGCCCATGCCCCCGCCGCCGATCACCGCCATCAGCTTATAGCGCCCGGCCAGCACCTGGCCCACTTTGAGCCCCGCCGAGGCGGCGCCGGCCGGCAACGAGGTCGCGATCTCGGTGAAGCGGTAGCCACATTCTTTGCAGAACTTGGCTTTCGCCCGCTGCGGGGCGCCACACTTGGGGCAGGCCGCCGGGGTGCCCGCGCCCGTGGCCGGGCCGGCGGCGGGCGCCGCAGCGGCCGGCGCGGCGAGCGCGGCCGAGGCGCTCACCGGGGCGCCGCAGGACGGGCAGTACTCCTCGCCGGGCGGCAACGCGCTGCCGCAGACCACGCAGGTGTGGGGCGCGGCCGCTAGCCCGCCACTTTTTGCCGCGATGGCCACCGCCGCCCCACAGCTTGGGCAGAATTCGGCGCCCGGGCGCAGCGCGGCGCCACAGACCGGGCAGGCCGGCGGCGTGCCGCCGTCCGCCGGCCGGGCGGCAGCCGGAGTCGCTGCCGGCAAGCTCAACGGGGAGCCGCATTCGGGGCAATAGCCGTCGGATGCGACCACCGTCTGGTGGCAGCTGGGGCAAACCTGCGGCACACCTGTGCCGGGCGGGGTCGTAGCCAATCTTCGGATCTTCCTCTCTGTGGCGCTTTTAGCGATCAGCAGTCAGCTTTCAGCTTTCAGCAGTCAGCAGTCAGCACGGTAATTCGGACTCGGCCGGCGCGCGGTCACAGCGGGTACGCTGCAGCGTTTTGCACAGACGACCCGTGACTCTCCTAACCCCCCTGCCCCCCT
>DATGEF010000359.1:0-8460 GCA_035310405.1 Chloroflexia bacterium
AAGCCGCCGACCCCAGTGTGGCGCTGTTGCTGCTCGACGTGGTGCTCGGCTATGGCGCCCATCCAGACCCGGCGAGCATCCTGGCCCCGGCGATCGGCGCGGCCCGCGACCGGGCGGCCGCCGCGGGCCGCGCTTTGCCGGTCGTGGCGACCATCTGTGGCACGGCCGCCGACCCCCAGGGCCTGGCCCGCCAGGAAGCGGCCCTGGCCGCCGCGGGGGTCACGCTGGCGCCGAGCAACGCCACGGCCGCCCGCCTGGCGGCGGCGATCGCGACACGAAAGGGGAGCTAGCTAATGGTTGTGGAAGGCTGCATGGCCTGTGACGTGCTGCGCGGCGTGCTGCCACCGCCTGGCGGCATTATCTACGAAGACCCCTACTGGCAAGTGGACCACGCGCTGGCGCCGATCGCGCTGGCTGGCTGGCTGATCCTCAAGCCAAAGCGCCACTGTGAGCACCTCGCCGCGCTGACGCCGCCGGAGCTGTCCGGGCTCGGTCCCTTGCTCGGCAACACGGCGCGCGCCCTCGACGAGGCCGTCCACCCGGTCAAGATCCACATACATTTGATGGCCGAGTCCGTCAAGCACCTACACTTCTACATCATCCCACGCCAGGCGAACATGCCGGCCAACGGGCTGGCGCTACTGCAGGAGATGTTCGACGGGCGCTGGGCCACTGACGATGCCGCGGCCGCGGCCGTGGTGGTGCGCGTCCGGCCCCTCCTCCAGCGCCTGATGGCAGAGACTCCGACGCAGTAAGGGAGGCCAATGATGGAGACGGCGAAGTTGTTTCAGAATGGCAAAAGCCAGGCCATCCGTTTGCCGAAAGCCTACCGGCTGCGGGGTACGAAAGTTTATCTCAAGCGTATGGGCAATGCTCTGGTGCTCATCCCCGAATACGACTCCTGGCAATCGTTGCTAGAGAGCGTTGATCTGTTCTCGGAGGATTTCATGGCTGAGCGGCTGCAGCCGCCACCGCAAGCTCGTGAGGCGCCGTTCGCTGGAGCAATCTCCACCGAGCCGGAGGGCCGGAAGCAGGGATGAGTACGCCAAATCGGATCGCCACGCTCTTGCACGAGGGCCCACGGGTGCTCAACGTCGGGGTGCGCACCTTTGCGACGGCCCTGGCCGCGACCGGGGCGCCGTACCGGCATGTCGACTGGCAGCCGCCGGCGCAAGGTGATCCGGCCCTCGGCACCCTCCTGGCGCAACTGGCCGACGATAGCACGCCTGATAGCCCAGGGGGCCGCATCCAGGCGGCCAACGCGGCGGCGCTGGCCCGCATCCTGGCCGCCGATCCGGTCTGGGAGGACGTGCGCCCCGCCCGCGAGCTCTGGCCGGAGATGGATGACCGGCTCCTGTTCCACGCGGGGCCGCCGATCGCCTGGGAGCGGATGTGCGGGCCGATGCAGGGCGCGGTGATCGGCGCGATCCTGCTGGAAGGCTGGGCCGCCGACGCGGCAGCCGCCCGGCAGTTGGCGGCGGGCGGCGCCGTGCGCTTCGCGCCTTGCCACCATTACCATGCCGTCGGGCCGATGGCCGGGCTGGTGTCGCCCTCGATGCCGATGTTCGTCGTGCGCAACACGGCAGCCGGCAACTGCGCGTACTCCTCGCTCAACGAGGGCATGGGCAAGGTCCTGCGCTACGGCGCCTTTGCCCCGGAGGTGCTGGCCCGCCTGCGCTGGATGTGCGATACGCTGGGCCCGACGCTGCAAATCGGGATCCGCCGCCTGGGCAGTGTGCAACTGAAGCCGCTGATCGCCCAGGCCCTGCAGATGGGCGACGAATGCCACAACCGGCACGTCGCCGCCACGGCCCTGCTGTTCAAGACGATCGCTCCGACCCTGATCCGCGCGCTGACCGACCGGGAGCAGGCGGCGGCGGCGCTGGACCCGATCTCGGCGAATAATTACTTCTTCCTCAACCTGGCCATGGCCGCCTGCAAAGCGATGATGGAGGCAGGCCATGGGGTGCCCCACAGCAGCATCGTCACGGTCATGGCGCGGAACGGGGTCGAGTTCGGCATCCGGGTGAGCGGCACCGGCGACCGCTGGTTTACCGGGCCGGCAGGCTTCCCGCAGGGCCTCTACCTGCCCGGCTTCAGCCAGGACGACGCGGCCGGCGACATCGGCGATAGTGCCATCACCGAAACGGCCGGGCTGGGCGGCTTCGCCATGGGCGGCGCGCCCGCGGTCGTTAAGGTCGTGGGCGGCACTCCCGCCGACGCGGTGGCCTATACCGAGGCCATGTACGGGATCACGCTGGCCCGTAACCCCAACTGGACCCTGCCGCCGCTCGGCTTCGCCGGTACGCCCACGGGGATCGACGTGCGCAAAGTCGTCGACTCCAATGTCCTGCCGATCATCAACACCGGGATCGCCCACAAAGCGGCGGGCGTCGGCCAGGTCGGCGCCGGCCTGGTGCGGCCGCCGCTGGCCTGCTTCACGGATGCCCTGCGCGCGCTGGGGGAAGCAGTGCTGGAGGCAGAATCGCCGCGGTGATCGAAGCGCTTAGCCTGGGGCCAGAGGCGGTCGCGCTGCGGGCCGCGAGGGCCACGGGCGTTGTCCGGGTGGTGCTGCGGGATGTGGTCTACCTGGAGAGTTCTGGGGGATATGTCGTCGGAATTATGGCGGGAACCGACGATGGGCCCCTCACTCTCCGCGTGCACGACCTGGCGCCGCTGCATGCGGCCCTGGCCTGCCCGCCCGCCCTGCCCTTCCAGGCGACGCCGGATGCTCTCTACCTTGGCCCCGCGCTTCGTATCGGCTGGGCGCACACGCCGCCCTGGCACCCCGCCCTCCCGGTCGCCACCGGTGATCCGGCCGCCCGCGCCGCCGCCCGGACACGCCTCGGGCAAGCGATCACCCAGGCCGGCCCGCCCGCCGGCTGCGCGGGCCTGGTTCCCTGGTTACAGGCCGGCGGCCCGTCAGATGTGGGCATGCGGCACGATCCCCTGCTGCGGCGCGTAGCGGCAGCGATAACCGCGAGCCAGGCCGCCGCCCAGGCGGGCCAGCCGGCGGCGGCCGCGGCGGCCCTCACCCGCCTGCTCGGGCTGGGCCCCGGGCTGACCCCGTCCGGCGACGATCTGCTGATGGGGCTGCTGGCCGCGTGGGTCTGGCAACGGCCCGGCGGCCGGCCGGCCCCGGGGTTGGTTGAGGCGGCAATCGCCGCCGTGGGGGCGGCGGCCCCGCAGCAGACCAACCAGATCAGCACCCGCCTGCTGGCGCATGCGAGCCGCGGCATCCTCGCCGCCCCAGCCCTGGCCCTCGGGGCGGCGGTCCTCGGCGGCGATCCGGCCGCCGTGGCCGCGGCGACTCCGCGCCTGTTCACGATCGGCCATACGTCGGGCGTCGACCTGACCACCGGCCTGCTCTTGGCGATTTTGGATTTTGGATTTTGGATTTTGGATTGATCGACGCGTGATCGGTGACCGTGGCCAGCGGATAGGGGATAGGGGATGGGGGATCGGGGATCGGGGATCGGCGATATGGGGAATCGTTTCCCAACCCCCAACCCCCACCCCTCAATGGAGGATGGGGGACGGGGGATGGGGGACGGGGAATCGGCGATATGGGGAATCGTTTCCCAACCCCCAACCCCCAACCCCCATCCCCTCGCCTGCGGAGGAAAGCGCCAATGACCAATAACGACACCTTGCACCAACGCGCCGCGGCCCTGCTCGCCGCCATGACCCTCCAGGAGAAGGCCGGGCAGCTCAGCCAATACTTCCACCTCGCCGCGTGGCCGGAGCAGACCGAGTTCGTCGAAGCGGAAGTGCGCGCCGGCCGGGCCGGCAGCCTGCTGTTCGTCGCCGACCCCCGCGCGACGAACCGCTTGCAACGCCTCGCCGTCGAGGAAAGCCGCCTCGGCATTCCCTTGCTGTTCGGCTTCGATGTCATTCACGGGCTGCGCACCATCTTCCCCGTGCCGCTCGGCCTGGCCGCCTCCTGGGACCCGGAGCTCGCCGAACGGGTCCAGGCGACCGCGGCGCGCGAGGCGCGGGCGGTGGGCATCCACTGGGCGTTCGCGCCGATGCTCGATATCGCCCGCGATCCCCGCTGGGGCCGCATCGTCGAAGGCGCCGGCGAGGACCCGTACCTGGGCGCCCGCATGGCCGCGGCGCAGGTGCGCGGCTTTCAGGGGGAGGTCTTCGGCGCCCCCGACCGCATCGTCGCCGGCCCGAAGCACTTCGTCGGCTACGGCGCCGCGCTCGGCGGCCGCGACTATGACGAGGTACATCTCTCCGAGAGCGAGCTGCGCAACGTCTACCTGCCGCCCTTCGCCGCAGCGGTTCAGGCCGGCGCGGGGAATGTCATGACGTCGTATGTCGGCATCGATGGCGTGCCCGGCGCCGCCGACCGCCGGCTGATTACGGACGTGCTGCGCGGCGAGTTCGGCTTCGACGGGTTCGTCGTCAGCGACGCCGGGTCCGTGATTGACCTCGCCACGCACGGCTTCGCCCGGGATGACCGCGACGCGGCGGCCCGCGCGCTCCGCGCTGGTCTCGACATGGAGATGTCGCTCGGCGCCCGCTTCAGCGGAGACCCCCGCCCCACACCCGGCGTGGGCGCTTTCGGCACGCTGGCCGCGGCTGTCGCGGCGGGCGAAGTCGAGGAGCGTCTGGTCGACGAGGCGGTGCGGCGCGTGCTGCTGGTCAAGCTGCGCCTGGGGCTCTTCGAGCAGCCGTATGTCGACGAGGCGCAAGCCGGCGCCATCCTGAGCGACGCGGGGCACCGCGAGTTGGCGCGCAGCGCGGCGGAACGCGCGGCGGTGCTGCTGCGCAACGAGGGCGGCGTGCTGCCCCTCGACCGCTCGGCCGTACAGTCCGTCGCGGTGATCGGGCCGCTCGCGGACGACCCGCGCGCCACGCTCGGGCCCTGGGTGTTCGCCCACGACCTGGGCGCCACCGTCACCGTGCTCGCCGGGGTGCGGCGCGTGGCCGGTGCGGCCGTGCGGGTCGCGCACGCGCCGGGCGTGCCCGTGCCCACCCGTCGTTTCCCGTCACCCTTTGCCATGCTGGAACAGCTCCAGCCAGGGCAAGCGCCGCCGGCCGCGCCGTTCGACGAGGGCGCGGAGTTCGCGCGGGCCGTCGAGCTCGCCCGCTCGTCAGACGTCGCCGTGCTCGTGCTGGGCGAGGCGGCGGACATGAACGGAGAGGCGGCGTCCCGCAGCACCCTGGACCTGCCGGGCCGTCAGCTGGAGCTGCTGGCGGCGGTAGCCGCCACGGGTACGCCGGTCGTACTGGTACTGCTGAGTGGGCGACCGCTCGACCTGCGCCGCGCCGCCGAACACTCCGCGGCCATCCTCGCGGCCTGGCATCCCGGGACGGAGGGCGGGTGGGCCGTGGCGCGGCTGCTGTTCGGCGACGTAGCGCCTGGCGGCAAGCTGCCGTTCACCTGGCCGCGTAGCATCGGGCAGGTGCCGCTGATCTACGCGCACCTGAACTCCCACCAGCCGCACACCGCGTCCATGCGCTACTGGGAGGAGGAGAGCACGCCGCTCTACCCATTCGGGTTCGGCCTGACCTACGGCGCCGTGGCGTACGCTAACCTCACCCTGAGCGCCACAGCGATTGGTTTGGACGACGCGGTCCAGGTGAGCGTCGAGCTGCGCAACACGTCGTCGCGGGCGGTCGAGGAGGTCGCTCAGCTCTACCTGCACCAGCGGCACGGACGCGCTGCGCGCCCGGTGCGTGAGCTCAAGGGGTTTGCGCGGGTGACGCTCGAGCCCGGGGAAACGCGCACGCTCGCTTTCGAGGTCCCCGCGGCGGCGCGGCGCTATTGGAGCGTCGCGGCAGGAACCTATGTGCTCGACGAGTCAACTTTCGACGTGTGGGTGGGCGGCTCCTCGACGGCGTCATTGCACGCCGAGTTCGCGGTGCGGCTAGACACGACCGCCCGCCCGGCTGAATAAAGGAGGATAGCATGGCACGACCCGTCACGCTCTTTACCGGCCAGTGGGCCGACTTGCCGCTGGAGGAACTGGCCGCCCGGGCCGCCAGGTGGGGCTTTGATGGCCTCGAACTGGCCTGCTGGGGCGATCACTTCGACGTCCAGCGTGCGCTCCAGGAGCCCGACTATGTCCAGGGCCGCTGGGCCATCCTGCACCAGCATGGATTGCAGTGTTTCGCGATCAGCAACCATCTGGTCGGCCAGGCCGTCTGCGACCCCATCGACCGCCGCCACCAGGGTGTGCTGCCGGCGCATGTGTGGGGCAATGGCGACCCCGAGGGTGTACACGCCCGCGCCGCCCAGGAAATGATGAACACCGCGCGCGCCGCCGCGAAGTTCGGCGTGCCGCAGGTCAACGGGTTCACCGGCTCGGCGATCTGGCATCTGCTCTACTCCTTTCCGCCCAACGACTTCACCACGATCGCGCAGGGGTACCAGGAGTTCGCCGGGCGCTGGAACCCGATCATCGACGTGTACGACCAGGAGGGCGTCAAGTTCGGCCTGGAAGTCCATCCCACCGAGATCGCTTACGACTACGTCACCACCCGCCTGGCGCTCGACGCCATCGGCCGCCGGCCCGGCTTCGGCATCAATTTCGACCCCAGTCACTTCGCGCACCAGTCGCTCGATGCGGTCCCCTTCGTGGAAGAGTTCGCCGACCGCATCTATCATGTCCACGTCAAGGACTCCAAGAAGTTCCTGAACGGGCGCAACAGCATCCTCGGCTCGCATCTCAACTTCGGCGACGCGCGGCGCGGGTGGGACTTTGTCTCGCCCGGCCACGGCGATGTCGATTTCGAGGCGCTCTTCCGCGCCCTGAACCGCATCGGCTACCAGGGACCGCTGTCGATCGAGTGGGAAGACTCGGGCATGGATCGCGATTGGGGCGCGCCCGATGCGCTCGCTTTCGTCCGGCGCACCGACTTCTCACCGTCGGCGATCGCGTTTGACGCGGCGTTCCAGAAACGCTAAGCCCGGGCGCGACGGACGCCGCGCGCCACGCCCGTCGCGCCCCGCATGTTAGAAAGGAGACTCGCATGCCGGAGGAAGTTGGTTTCGTCACGATGGCCGGGGCGAAGGCCACGCACCCCGCGCCCGAGATCGGCGTGGGCCTGTTTGGCTATGCCTTTATGGGCAAGGCGCACACCAATGCCTACAAGAAGCTGCCTTACATGATCTATCCGCCGCCCGCCGTGCCCAAGCTCGTGGCGATCGCCGGGCGCAACGAAGAGAACGTGCGGGAAGCCGCCAAACGCTACGGCTACGCGGGCTACTACACCGACTGGCGCCAGATGCTGGCCGACCCGCGGGTGCAACTCTTCGACAACGCCGGCCCGAACGACCAGCACGCCGGGCCGTCGATCGCCGCGGCCGAGGCGGGCAAGCACATCATCTGCGAGAAGCCCCTGGCCCGCTCCCGCGCAGAAGCGCGGGCCATGCTCGACGCGGTGCAGAAGGCCGGCGTCAAGCACATGGTCGGCTTCAACTATCGCTTCGTGCCCGCGATCCGCCAGGCCTATGAGCTGATCCAGAGTGGCAAGCTGGGGCGCATCTTTCACTTCCGGGCCGTCTATCTGCAGGAGTGGATCACCGACCCGCAGTTTCCCTGGATCTGGCGCCTCGACAAGCAGCGGGCGGGCAGCGGCGCGCTCGGCGACCTGGGCGCACACATCATCGACCTGGGCCGCTTCCTGGTCGGCGAGCCGAAGTCGGTCATGGCGATGACGCGCACCTTTATTGCCGAGCGCCCCCGCGGCGACGGCCAGGGTACCGCTAAGGTCGAAGTCGACGACGCCTTCGAGGCTATCGTCGATTTCGAGAACGGGGCGATCGGCACGCTCGAAGCCTCGCGTTTCGCGCCGGGCCGCAAGAACTACGAGATGCTGGAGATCAACGCGGAGCATGGCTCCCTCCACTTCAACCTGGAGCGCTTTAACGAGCTCGACGTCTTCTGGAAGGACGCCGCGCCGCGCGAGACGGGCGGCTTCACCAACGTGCTCGTGACGGAGTCCTATCACCCCTTCGGCGAGCACTGGTGGCCCCAGGGCCACATCATCGGCTGGGAGCACACCTTCGTGCATGAGATCGCCCACCTGCTCGACGCCATCGTGCAGGACAAGGACGTCGCCCCCTACGGCGCGACCTTCGAAGATGGCTACCGCACCGCCGTGATCTGCGACGCGATCCTGGAGTCGGCCGCGTCCGGCCGGCGCGTCGACATCGCGTACTAGGAGGATCGGGCTATGCATACGGGAGGTTCATCATGAGTCTACGGGACTTACGCCCGCAAGCCCAACGCCGCACGCCCGCGGAGCTGGTCGCGCACCTGCAGTCGTTCAGCGTCGACCTCAAGTTCTCGGCCGGCATCTGGTATTTCTCGCCGCCCGCGAGCCGCTTTCATGACCGCTACCGCGCCGTCCTCGACATCCCGGCGCGGCTGGAGATCGCGGCCCGACTGGCCGATCACGGCCTGCAAGGCATCGAGGCCCACTACCCGAACGAGATCAACGAGG
>DATGEF010000360.1:0-5636 GCA_035310405.1 Chloroflexia bacterium
CGGCGGCGGGGGCGGCGGCGGCGGCCTGATCACCGGCACGGTCACTAACGGGGGCCAGCCGGCCGCCGGCGTGCCGGTGGAGCTCCGCCAGGCGGCGACCGGCGGCGGCTCGGACACCGCCCTGGCCACGACGCAGACCGACGGCAGCGGGGTCTACCGCTTCACCAACGAGCCGACGAGCCCCGCCGGCACGGCCTACTATATCCGCTATCCCGGCGGCCTGGGCGGCACCCTGGCCTTCTGGGCGACTTTTGGCCGGACCTATCAGGCCGGCACCACCCTGACCTACCCGACATTTGACATCATGGATGTCCAGCTGGTCGCGCCGCTCGCCGGCAGCACGGTCACGCTCCCGGCCGCCCTGACCTGGGTCAAGCGCAACGGCGACGATATCTATACCGTGCTCATCTATAGCGGCTCGACCCAGGTGCTCAACAGCAATGAGCTGGGGAATGCTGAGCTGTATACGATCCCGGCGGGCGTGCTGGGCGACGGCAGCTATACCGCCCTGTTGCGCATCCGCCAGGCGACGACCGGTTATGGCGAGGCGTCCAACCGGTTCAACTTCAACATCGGCGCCGTCGCCTCCACAGTCACGCCGACGGCCCGCACGACGCCGTCGACCTTCAACACCCCCACCCGGACGCCGGTCCCGCCCCCCCCGCCCCCGCCCGGCCCGCCCGGCGTGACCCCGACGGCGTCCATCCTCTCCTTGCACGATGTGCGGATCGCCAAGAGCGTGGACCACAACAGTGTCTTCCCGGGCGAAACGGTGCATTACACGCTCACGATCCTGAACGCGGGCACCGCGGCGGCCACCAATGTCCAGGTCACCGACGATGTCCCGGCAGGGATGCTGGTCGATCTGGCGCATAGCAGCGCCAGCATCGGCAGTATCAATCTCCAGGATCAGCACTTTACGGCGAATCTCGGCACCCTCCAGGCGGGCCAGCAAGCGACGATCAGCATCACGGCCAGTGTCATTGGCGACCCGGGCGCCCGCCTGACGAACCAGGCCAAGCTCGTCTACCAGGAGACCCCGGTGGGCGTCCTCTCCAATGCCGTCGACGTCTATGTGTCGACGATCGGCAACCCCGCGCCGCGCAAGACGGCCACGGTCGGCATTAATCGGGTGCCCACGGCGACGGGGGGCTCCGGGGGCTCGTCGGGCGGATCGTCCAGCCCGCTCCCCAAGACGGGCGGCGAGTTCCCGCTGATTGGCCTGCTGCTCGGCCTGGCCATGCTGGTCACACGCCACCTGCGCCTGCGCAACCAGGCGGCGAGCAAGGCCCCATAACTCGTGCAAGGAGCGTGCAACCACCGTGGAACAGGCTGAACTCATCGCGAAAATCCGCGACATCCCGGACTTTCCGGTGCGCGGGATCATGTTCCGGGATATTACAACGCTGCTCAAAGATGGCGAAGCGTTTCATGAATCGATCGACCGGATGGCCAATCGCCTGCGCCCCTACCAACCCACCAAGATCGTCGGCATCGAATCGCGCGGCTTTATCTTTGGCGCCCCGCTCGCCTATCTGCTGGGCGCCGGCTTCGTGCCGGCCCGCAAGCTCGGCAAGCTCCCGGCCCCCACCGTGACGGCCGAATACGCCCTGGAATACGGCACCAATACCGTCGAGATGCACCGGGACGCGATCGACGTGGGGGAGCGGATCGTGATCGTCGACGATCTGCTGGCCACCGGCGGGACCACGAAGGCGGCCATCCAGCTGGTCGAGCATCTCGGCGGCCAGGTCGTCGCCATCGGCTACCTGATTGAGCTGACCTTCCTGCACGGCCGCGAGCAACTCGCCAAGTACAACGTGGTGACCCTGATCCAGTATTAGGCGTCCGCCGGGTCCGGGTGGACGGCAAAGAGCGCGAGCACGGCGAGGGCCATCAGGGCGGCGGCGAAGCCAAAGGCCCACCGATCCGAGCGGAAGCTGTCGACCAGCAGCCCGGCGAGGAACGATCCGAGCGGCTGCACGATCGACCAGACGGATGTCGCCAGGCCAATAAACTCGCCGCCCCGCTTACGCGGCATCAGGTCGCTCAAGAGCGGGATGCTCAGCACGGTGGGGCAGGCATTGCCGAGGCCGGCCAGGACCATCACCGGGATCGCCTGTCCGGCATCGGCCACCCCGGCCGCGGCCAGCGCGGCCACGGCAAAGATCCCCAACCCGACATGCATAACCCGCTTTTTGCCGAGCCGATCGGCGAGCACCCCGACGATCACGGTCCCGCCGGCCGTGCTCAGCACCAGCACCAGGAAAAGCAGGCTGGCCTGATCGGCGTGCAGGTGCAGCGTCTCGGTGCCAAAGAGCGTGATAAAGGGCGTGGCGCCGCCGGCCGCCAGCCAGTAAAGACTCATGGCCCCGATATAGCGGCCCGTTTGCTTATAGCGCAGAACGTCGCGCAGATAGTCGCCGAGCCGGAGCGCGCGGGGGGCCGCGGCGGGATCATCGGCCCCCCCCGGCCCGGGAGGCGGGGCCGGCGCAAAGTGATGCGCCGGCTCGCGCACGGTCCAAAACGTCAGGGCAAAGCTCACCAACAGCACCCCGGCGGTCAGGAAGAAGACGATCGCGCTGTGGCCCTCCCAGAACAGCGCGGCCAGCACGGAGACCAGCGCCGCGCCCACCAACCCGGCCAGGGCCACGAAGCTGCCGACCGTGCCGCGCTGCGCGATCGGGGTAATGTCGGCCATCAGCGCCTGGTACGGCCCCAGCGCGATAAACAGGAACCCGCCGGCCACCAGCACCGTGCCCAGCATCAGCGCGAAGGGCGGGCGCAGCCCGAGCAGCACCAGCGCCGCGGCCATCAGCGGAATGCCGACCAGGAAAAACGGCCGCCGCTTGCCCAGCGGGGTGCGCACCCGGTCGCTCAGGCGCCCGACGACCGGCGAGACCAGGGCCCCGGCAAAGGATCGCTCGTTGGTCAGCGGCCCGATCAGTTGGTGGGGCAGCCCATAGTCCCGCAAATAGAGGGGCAGCTGCGCGTTGAAGAAGGTGAAGACCATACCCACGCCGATACTGGCCAGGCTGAACAGCAGCGCCCGCCGCAACGCCAGCGGCGGGATGCTGTGGGGGTCGGCGAGGGGCGTCCCCGGGGCCACTCGGGCGTCATCCGGTGTGCCCGGCGGGTCCGTGGGTTGAACAAGCAAAGCAGTGCTCCGGCAAGCGAAACTACCCAATAGCCCAGCAGGGGCGCCCGTGCCACGGTTCGCGCCCAGCACCACGCTCCCCCAATCAAGTCCTCCTGTGCAATAACAGGACCATGGAATAGGGACAGGAGGATCAGGCGCGTGGCGCTTGGCGAGATGGCGGCGGCGTGATAGAATGTGGTTGGTACGTATCGTGCTCTGGCGCTCAGCACAGCACCGCCCGCGCACCAACCGCGAGACACGCCGGCGGGCCGCCGGCCAACCCAGGAGCCCAAGCTCGTGCAAAACTCTGACGTCCAAGCGCCCGCCCCGCCGCCGGGCGCCGTCCCCGCGCCCCTGGGGGAGCGATCCGCGCCCGGGGCGCCGGACGGCCCGGGCGCGCCCCCGCCCGGCGCGGTGTTGAGCCCGGCGCAGCAGGAGACGCTCACCCAGGAGCGGCGGCTGCTCGGCGCGCTCGGCGGCGCGATCACGCCCCTGGAGCCCGATCCCGCGGACCTAGCGGCCTTACGCCAGGCCGGGCTGGACCTCGAAGAGCTCTTTTTGTTGGTCATTGCGGGCGAGTTTAATGCCGGCAAGTCGGCGTTCATCAACGCGCTGCTCGGCGAGCGGTTCCTGACCGAAGGCGTGACGCCGACCACGGCCGTCGTCACGCTGCTACGCTATGGCGACCAGCCCAGCGAGCAGCTGGCGAATGACGACCTGATGGAGACCGCCTACCCCGCGCCTTTCCTGCGCGATATCACCGTGGTCGACACGCCGGGCACGAACGCGATCATCCGGCGCCACGAGCAGCTCACGCGCCATTTCGTGCCCCGCGCCGACCTGGTGCTCTTCGTCACCTCGGCCGACCGGCCGTTCACGGAAAGCGAGCGGGCCTTCCTCGAAACGATCCGCGACTGGGGCAAAAAAATCGTCATTATCCTGAACAAGATCGACCTGATGAGCAACGCGGCCGATCTCCAGCATGTTATCGATTTCATCGCCGAAAACGCGCGCGCGCTGCTCGGCGTCACCCCCGAGATCTTCCCGGTCTCGGCACGCCTGGCCTTGCAGGGCAAAACCTGGCAGGCGACGCCCGGCCCCCAACAGGCGCAGGGCGCCGCCCTGCTGCGCGGCAGCCGCTTCGACCAGCTGGAGGCCTATATCTTCCAGACGCTGGACGAAGCGGGGCGCCTGCGGCTCAAATTCCTGACCCCCCTGGGGGTCGCGGAACGGGTGCTCGAGCGCTACCGCGCCGCGGCCGGCGACCGGCTGACGGTGCTGGCCGACGATTTCAAGACGACAGAGAACATCGACGCCCAGCTCGAAGTCTACCAGACCGATATGCGCGACCAATTCACGCATCGCCTGGCAGACATCGAGAACATTATCTATGAGCTCCGCGAGCGGGGCGACGCCTTCTTCGACCAGATGGTCACGATCACCCACATCCGGCAGCTGATGAACCGCGAGTGGGTGCGCGGCGCGTTCGAGCGCGACGTCGTCGCCGACAGCGCCGCGCGAGTCGACCAGGCGGTGCAGGGCTTGATCGACTGGATGGTCGACCATGACCTGCGGATGTGGCAGGCCGTCCAGGAATATCTCGATCGGCGCCAGGCGGTCCGCGGCCGGGAAGACCAGATGATCGGCCAGATCGGCCGCCAGTTCGAGTACAACCGGGCACAATTGCTCGAGTCGGTGGGGCGCAAGGCGGGCGACGTGGTGCGCAGCTACGACCGCGAGCATGAGGCCCTGGATCTGGCCGAAGAAATGCGCGGCGCGGTCCAACGGACGATCGGGGCCGCCGGGTTAGCGGGTATCGGCGTGATCCTCAGCATCGCGATCACGGCGGCCGCCTTCGACGCGACGATGATCGTCGCCTCGACCCTGGCCGCCGCGTTCGCCGCCATCGTGCTGCCCTTGAAGAAGCGCCAGGCCAAAGCCGCGTTTCACCAGAAAGTGCAGGAGCTGCGCGAGAGCCTGGCCCGGGCCATGACCGAGCAGTTCACCACCGAGCTGGCACGCTCCGTGGAGCGGATCTACGCCGCCATCGCGCCCTACACCCGCTTCGTGAAAGCCGAGCATAACAAGGTCAGCCAGTCCGCCGCCGAGCTCGACCGCCTGCGGGACGAATTCACCCGCCTGCGTCGCCGCATCGAGGGATGAAGCAGCCGGCGCCGATCCCGGAGGCGCGACGTGGTTAAGATCCCTGCCTGGCGCCCGCCGGGCGAGTGGTGGGCCCTGGCCGCAATCTTGCTGCTGGCCACCCTGGCCCGCACCAGCGGGCTGGCGCAGGGCTTCCCCCGCGACTTCCACTGGGACGAGCGCATCTACTTCCACGAGGCCTTCTACGGCCTGGCCAATGGCCTGCGCCGCGAATCGACGGTCTCGGCCAACCTGCCCTATCTGATGATGCCGGGGCTGCTCCTGCAGTGGCTGCTTGGCACCCTGGCCGGCCAGCTGCACAGCTTCGACGACCTGGTGCGGGCCTATATCGTCG
>DATGEF010000361.1:0-12240 GCA_035310405.1 Chloroflexia bacterium
CGATGTACGTGCATCATAATACAGACTGAGGAGGGCGGGGCGATGACGAACAGTGGGACAGGGCCGGCCGGGCCGCCCAGCGGGAGCGCCCCGGCGCCGCAAAGCTATACCTGCCCGTGGTGCAGCACGACCAGCACCGGCACGAGCTTGAGTTGCCCGGCGTGTGGGGCCGCCGTGAACGTCAAGGCCGTCACCACGCACTCGGGCTGGATCGAGCTCCCCGGCGCCAAAGATATGGCCCGCATCCAGTTCGGCGCGTCGACCTGCCAGATCGAAGGCAACTATGTGCCGGTGGCCGATCTGAATCTGGCCCCCGAGGCCCGGGTGTATTTCACCCACCATGTGCTGCTCTGGAAAGATCCGCAGGTGACCCTCGACACCCTGCCGCTGCAGGGCGGGTGGAATCGCCTGTTGGCCGGCATGCCGCTGATCATGCTGCAGGCGCACGGCCCCGGGCATATCGCCTTCTCGCGCGATGCCCCGGGGGAGATGGTGGCCTTGCCGCTGCATGCGGGGCAGGCGGTCGACGTGCGCGAACATGTGTTCATGGTCGCCACCGGCGAGATCGCCTACAGCTGGTTCAGCGTCTACCCGCTGGTCACCAACCTGGACCGTTTCTACGCGCAGTCCGCCCCGGGGCTGCTCTTGCTGCATGGCGCGGGCAATGTCTTTATCCGCCACCTGGCCCCCAAGCAGACGATCCTGGTCAAGGCCGGCGCGCTGCTGTTCAAGGACGCCGCGGTCGAGATGCGGCTGACGACCGAGTATGTGGGCCGCAGCGGCCCCGTGGGGACGGCCTACGGCAGCACCTGGGGCGAGCGTTACCACTGGCTGCGCCTTTATGGCCCGGGCCGCGTGGCCGTGCAGTCGGCGGCGAAAGGCATAGACGAGCTTGTGGCAAGCTAGAGGGCCCAAGACCAACGCGATGCGGGTGCTGGACGCCCAGCGGATTCCCTACGCCGCGCACTTCTACGCGCCGGCGATCCACGGCGCCGACGAGGTCGCGGCCGTGCTCGGCGTCGACCCGGCCCAGGTGTTCAAAACGCTGGTCGTGGTGCCGGAGAGCGGCCAGGGCCGACCGCTCCTCGTGCTGGTGCCTGGCCACCGCGCGCTGGACCTCAAGCTGCTGGGCCAGCAGCCGGCCGTGGCCGAGAAGCGGCTGCGCATGGCCACCCAGCGCGAGGCCGAACGCCTGACCGGGCTGCTGGTCGGCGGCATCTCTCCCCTGGCCCTGCTGCAGAAAGGCTTCCGCGTCTTTATCGACGAGAGCGCGCTCGGCTGGGACCAGATCTATCTGAGCGGCGGGCAGCGCGGCGTGAACCTCCAACTGGCCCGCGCCGATCTCCTGCGCGTGACCGGGGCCGTCCCGGTCGCCACGGCCCATGCATAACCCCAGCCCGCCCCTGCCCGCCGGCCAGGTGACGTTCCTCTTCACCGACATTGTCGGCAGCACCCGGCTCTGGGAGCAGGACGCGGCCGCGATGCGGGGGGCGCTGGCCCGCCATAATGCGATCCTGGCGGAGGTCATCGCGGCGCACGACGGCGCGGTGTTCAAGACCGTCGGCGATGCCTTCTGTGCCGTCTTCCCGGCGCCGCCCGCCGCGCTGGCCGCGGCGGTGGCGAGCCAGCGCGCGCTGCAGGCCGAGCCCTGGCCCGGGGCGCCGCTCCAGGTGCGCATGGCGCTGCACACCGGCTTTGCCGAGCCGGAGGCCGGGGATTATGTCGGCCCGCCGCTCAACCGGGTGGCGCGGCTGCTGGTCGCGGGGCACGGGGGCCAGGTCCTGCTCACGCTGGCCACCCAGGAGCAGGTGGCGGCCCAGCTGCCGGCCGGCACGACCCTGCGCGACCTGGGCGAATACCGGCTGAAAGATCTCGCGCGCCCGGAGCGGGTGTTCCAGCTGGTGGTCCCCGATCTGCCGGCCGGCTTCCCGCCCCTGCGCGCCCTGGAAGCCTTGGCCCACAACCTGCCGGTTGCCCTGACCAGCTTCGTGGGGCGGGAAGCCGAGATGGCCGAGGCGCGCCGCTTGCTCGCCCAGACGCGCCTGCTCACGCTGACCGGGCCGGGCGGCACGGGCAAGACCCGGCTCTCGTTGCAGGTGGCGGCCGAACTCCTCGACCAGTTCCCGGACGGCGTCTGGCTGGTGGAGCTGGCGCCGCTCGGCGATCCCGCGCTGGTGCCCCAGGCGCTGGCCACCGTCTTCGGCCTGCGGGAGGAGCCCGGGCAGCCGGTGCAGACCAGTGTGCTCGCCTACCTGGCGGCCCGGCAGCTGTTGCTCCTGCTCGACAACTGCGAGCACCTGGTGGCGGCCGCCGCCCAGCTGGCCGGCGCGATCCTGCGCACCTGCCCGGGCGTGCAGATCCTGGCCAGTAGCCGCGAGGCCCTCGGCATCGCGGGCGAGACGGCCTGGCGCGTGCCGTCGCTCGCCGTGCCCGACCTGAGCCAGGCCCTCGCGCCCGCCCAGCTGGCCGCCGGCGAAGCGGTGCGCCTGTTTGCTGAACGCGCGGCCCAGGTCCAGCCCGGCTTCGCCGTCGACGCGGGGAACGCGCGGACCGTGGCCCAGATCTGTGCCCGGCTCGACGGCATCCCCCTGGCCATTGAGCTCGCGGCGGCCCGCACGCGCAACATGCGTGTCGAGCAAATCGCCGCCCGCCTGGACGACCGGTTCCGCCTGCTGACGGGCGGCAGCCGCAACGCCCTGCCCCGCCAACAAACCCTGCGCGCCCTGATCGATTGGAGCTACGACCTGCTGAGCGCCGACGAGCGCCGCGTCCTGGCGCGCCTCTCCGTCTTCGCCGGCGGCTGGACCCTGGAGGCGGCCGAACGAGTAGGCAGTCGGCAGTATGCAGTAGGCAGTGACGAATCAGTAGGCAGTAGGCAGTATGCAGTAGGCAGTGGAGACGAGGGATCGGGGGGCGCGGGTCGGGGGGCAGGCAACGACGACGACGACGGCGAGGATGCAGGGGTTGCCCGTCTCCAATCCAAAATCCAAAATCCAAAATCCAAAATCCCTGACGGGGGGTTGGGGGTTGGGGGTCGGGGGTTAGGAGACGACGAGGGCGGAGATGCCGGGGCCGCCCGTCTCCAATCCAAAATCCAAAATCCAAAATCCAAAATCGCCGACGGGGGGCTGGATTGTTTCGACGCGCTGACGGGGTTGGTGAATAAATCGTTGGTGGTCGAGCCGGATGCCGAGGGGCGGTATGGCTATCTGGAGACGATCCGCCAGTATGCGCGGGAGAAGCTCTTCGAGTCGGGGGAGGCCGCGGCGGTGCGCGCGGCGCATCGGGACTGGTTCTTGCACCTGGCCGAGGAAGCCGAGCGCTCCCTGCGGGGGCCGGAGCAACTGGTCTGGCACCGGCGGCTGGCGGACGAGCACGATAACCTGCGCGCGGCGTTCGATTGGTGCAAGGCCGAGGCGGAGGCCGGGATGCCGGAGGGGGCGCCGGCCGCCTTGCGCCTGGCCGGGGCGCTCGGGCTCTGGTTCCCCACCCGCTCGCTCGGCGAGGGGCGGCGCTGGCTCGAAGAGGCCCTGGCCCTGCCGGGGGCCACCGCGCCCACTGCGGCCCGCGCCCAGGCCTTGCTGGCGGCCGGGCTGTTGTATTATATGCTGACCGACTACCCCGCGGCCCGCCGGGCCCTGGAAGAGAGTATTACGCTGTGGCGGACCCTCGCCAACCCCCGCCGGCTGGCCTGGGCGCTCACGCAACTGGCGATCACCGTGTTTTATCAGGGGGATATCGCGTGGTCCCGGGCGCTGAGCGAAGAGAGCCTGGCGCTGGCGACCCGCGAGGGCGACCGCTGGGTGGAAGCCCTGGCCATCTGCCACCTCGGGTTTGCCGCCGCCACCTCCGCGCAGGCGGGGGTCCACTTCGCGGAGAGCCTGGCCCTCTACCGGCAGGTGGGGGACCGGCAGCTGATCGCCCGCCTACTGAACGGGCTCGGCGAAGTCGCGCGCATCGCTCAGGATTATACCGGCGCGGCCGCGTACTACGAGGAGAGCCTGGCCTTGTACCAGGTGCTGGGCCAGAAGATGGAAACCGCGATGCTGATCAGCAATCTGGGGGCGCTGGCGTGTGTGCGCGGAGATTATGATCAGGCGGCCCAGCTCTTTGGGCAGAGCCTGGTGCTCAACCAGGAAGCCGGCAGCAAGCGGTTCGTCGCTGGCGCGCTGGCGGGGCTGGCCCAGGTGGCCGGGATACGCGGCCAGGGGGAGCGCGCGGCCCGCCTGTTCGGCGCCGCCGCGGCCGTGCTGACGGCGATCGGCTCCCGGTTCGACCTGGCGGATGGCGGGATCTATGCGGCCAGCCAGGCCGCCGTCCAGGCCCAGCTCGCCCCCGACATCTGGGCGGCGGCCTGGGCCGCGGGCCAGGCGCTCCCCCTGGAGCAGACCATCGCCGACGCGCTGGCCAGCACCGAGTGATGGGCGCGCCCGGACGTCAGCGGGGGAGCGCCTGGACCCGGGCGGCGGTGTCCTGCCGCGCGGCCGCGATCCCCGCGTGGCGCGCGGCGATCCATTGGCGGTGCGCCGCCAGGGTCGCCTGCCGGGCCTGCAGCAGGCGGGCCATTTCGGCGGGCGCGGCGCCCCCCAGGTGCCGGCGCTCGGCCAGGGCCCGGGCCGGGTCCAGGGCGGCCGCCACCGCGGCCTCGCTCAGGGTGAGGGCCAGCCCGGCGTCGGCCGCCGCTTGCACGATCGTCGCCGCCCGCAGGCTGCCGAGCGGCACGCCGTCCGTGATCAGGGCGTCGACCAGCCGGCCCACCACGGCGTACACCTGGCGGTAACCGACCCCGCTCTGCTGCGCGATGGCGTCCGCTAGGTCGGTCGTGCTGGAGTAGTTGGCCGCCACGGCGCGGGCCATGCGCGGCGCGTCGACCTCCAGGGTCGCCAGCGTGGTCTGCAGGGTGGTCAGCCCGGCCAGGGTTTTGGCGAAGCCCAGCGCGCTCCACTCTTTGATCTCGCGCGTGTCGCGGTTATAGCCCATCGGCAGCCCGGCCAGCAGGTGGGCTGCCGTGCCGGCCAGCCCGATCACTTCCTGTCCGGTCGCGCGTAACAGCTCCAGGGCATCCGGATTGCGCTTCTGGGCCATGACCGAGCTGCCGGTGATCGGGTGCAGCCGTTGGGCGATGGCGTCGCCCAGGCGCATATAGCCGTACTCCCAGGTCGTGAACAGCAGCAGATCGGCGGCGATTTTGCTGATCGTCAGGGCGATGCCCTTGCAGAGATCCAGGTAGGCCAGCTGGGGCCGGCCCCGCGAGGCAATGGCGTCCTGGGGGACTTCCCAGACGCGGGCAAAGCCCAGCAGCTGGGCGGTGAGGGCGCGGTCGATCGGCCACGAGGTGCCGTAGCTTTCCACCGCGCCCAATGGGCAGGCATCGTAGCGCGCCCAGGTCGCTTCCAGATCGTCGCCGCTGCGCAGCAGGGCGTCCGCGTAGGCGAGCGCCCACTGGCCCAGCGAAGTCGGCTTGGCCGGCTGCATATGGGTGTAGCCGGGCATCACCGTCGCCACGTGCGTGGCGGCCAGGGCCAGCAACGCCGCGACCACCGCGGCCGTCTCCTCCGCCAGCTGCAGCCCTTGCTCGCGCAGATAGAGCATCTCGGTGACCATCACCTGGTCGTTGCGGCTGCGTGCCGTGTGCATGCGGCTGCCATCCGTGGCGCCCGCCGCCGCCAGCACGGCCGCTTCCAGGCTGAGCTGGGCGCCCCGGCCCGGATCGATCGCAAACGTCCCCGCGGCGACGGCCGCCTCCACCGTGGCGAGGGCGGTGCAGATCGCGGCCGCGGCCCGCGCCGGGATGCAGCCGCTGGCCGCCAACATCAGCACGTGCGCCCGGGTGCCCCAGAGATCATACGCCAGCATCGCCGTGTCCAGCGCCACCTGCGTCGGGCTCACGATAAAGGCCGCCGATTCTAATGTGGTCTGACTCATCTGCCTGTTGCTCCTTCGATTTTGGATTTTGGATTTTGGATTTTGGATTGGAGCCGGGTGACCGGTGACCGGTGACCGGTACGCTTCATTGCCCCCTGGCGCTTCATCCCCCGTCCCCAACCCCTGACCCCCGACCCCCAACCCCTCGTCGCCACTGCCGACTGACGACTGACGACTGACGACCGACGACTCTACTCCGGGGGCGGAGGCCCGGCGGCTAAAGCCGCGGCTACGATTACGAAGCCCGCCTACGCGGGCTGACGGTTGTCACCTGCCCCGCGCCTCTCGTCGTACCGGCGACTGGCGACTGCCGACTGATCCCTCGTCTCACTGTCGACTGCCTACCGCCGACTGCCAGATGCGCTCCCCACCAGGGCGCGGCCGGCCGCGCCCCCTGCCGATCCACCGAAGCGCGGCGTGGTCCTGGGGCGGGACGCCTAGCGGCTGAAGCCGCGGCTACGAGTACGAAGCCCGCCTACGCGGGCTGACGGGCATCCCGACGGGTGGGTGGTGCTGGTCGTCGCCTGTTGTCTCCTCGTGGCCCCGGCCGCTTAGAGCGCCTATCAAAACCGCTTGGCTACGCACAAACTTCCTTCGGTCAAGCCGGGTTTTGTTGGGGACTCTTAGGTTGATCGGCAGGGGCGAGGCCTGCCTCGCCCCTACCCGGTCCCGTGCCCGGCGCCCCAACAGGCTCGCCCGCCGGGCATTCCGCGCGTACACAAGACCGCCTCGCCCAGAGGAATGCGCGCCCCACCAGGGCGAGGCAGGCCTCGCCCCTACCCGGTCCCGTGTCGCTGATCCCCGCCCCTCGTCTCACTGCCTACTGCCTACTGCCTACTCGTCTCACTGACCCCTGACCCCTGACCCCTGACCCCCGCGCTACATGCGGCCCAACAGGCTGGCCAGCAGGGCATTTTGCGCGTACATGCGGTTGCCGGCCTGCGCGACGACGATGCTCTGCGGGCTGTCGAGCACCCCGTCGCTGACCACCACGTTGCGGCGCACCGGCAGGCAATGCATGAACTTGCCCTGCCGGGTGCGGGCCATGATCGCCTCGTTCACGATCCAGCTTTTCAGCTCGGCGCGGAGCGCTTTCTCGGTCTCCCAGTCGCCATAGTGCGCGATCGCGCCCCAGCTTTTCGCGCAGATCACGTCGGCGCCCTGCGCGGCGGCGGCCAGGTCATGGCTGATCGTCAGCGCGCCCCCGGCGGACGCGGCGCGGGCGGCGGCCGTGGCCAGCACTTCGCCGTCGAGGTCCCAGCCCGGGGGGAAGGCCAGCGTCACGTCGCAGCCCATATCGCAGGCCGCCAGCAGCTGCGAGTGGGGCGTGGCGGTGGGCAACGGCTTGGGGTGATAGGCCCAGGTCAGCACGTACTTTTTGCCGGTCGTGGCCCCCAGCTGCTCGCGCAAGGTCAGGGCATCGCCCAGCCCCTGGCAGGGGTGATAGGTGTTCGACTCCAGGTTGACGACCGGCACCGTCGCGTATTTGGCGAAGCTGCGCACCACCGTGTCCTGGCGGGCCGCCGCCCAGGTGGCCGACGAGGCGGCGGCCGTGTCGCCGCGGGTGACCAGTTCGCTGGAGCGCACGCCGAGGGCATGGCAGTATTGCGAGAGCACGGGCGCCGCCTCCTTGATGTGCTCCTGGGTGGCGCCGTCCATGACCGCGCCCTCGGCGAATTCAAAGGCATAGGTGCCCTGCCCGACCGGCAGATCGATCGTCGTGCCGCCGAGCTGGGCCACACCGGAGGCCAGCGAGGTCTTGGTGCGCAGCGAGGGGTTGAAGAAGATCATGCCGACGACGAGGCCGGCCAGCAGGGTGGGGTGCGGGCCGGTTTGCTTGAGGTAGAGGGCGCGCTCCACCAGCTCGACGAATTCCGCCTGGCTGAAGTCCGCCGTATTCAGGAAATCCCGGCCGGCAAAGGCCGTCGCGGCCGGTGCGCCGGCCGCCGGGTTCGGGATCACCTTGGTAGTCATCGCAAGGTCCTTTCTGCGCCGCCGGGATCTTAGCGGCCATTATAGCTTTACATAATTGAACCACTGCCGGCACTCACCGGGAGCGGCGCGGCGGCGGGGGGTGCCGCGGCTGGCGGCGCCTGCTGGTAGGCCAGCACACTTTGTAGGCCGTAGAGCTTGCAAAACGCGGCGGCTTCTTCGCCGGTCCAGGCGCGGTTGGTCTCGCCGTAGGTGCCGATCTTGCGGTTCAGCAGGGAATAGGGGCTGCGGCAGCCCTCGACGGCGATGTGGCCCTTGAACAGCCGGACGCGGACCTCGCCGGCGACGGTGCCCTGGCTGCTGCGGATCAGGGCTTCGATGTCGCGCATCACCGGGTCGAAATAGAGCCCTTCGTGCAGCAGGTTGCCGTAGACGTCGGCCAGGTGGTCTTTCCAGAAGGCCTGCTGCTTGGTGAGCACCAGCTTCTCCAGCTCCCGGTGCGCCGTGATGGCGATCAGCGCGGCGGGGGCCTCGAAGGCGATGCGCCCCTTCAGGCCGAGGATCGTGTTGCCCAGGTGGATGCCCCGCCCGACGCCGTGCCGGTTGCCGATCGCGGCCAACGCCGCCATCAGCTCCAGCGGCGGCAGCGGCTGGCCGTCGAGCGCGATCGGCAGGCCGTCGGCGAAGCTGAGGGTCAGCAAGGCGGGCTCGTCCGGCGCGTCGGCCGGGGCCGTGCTGTCGACGAAGGCGCTGTCGGGCGGGTATTCCCAGGCGTCGAGCGTCTCGCCGCCGCCGATCGTCGTGCCCAGCAAGCCTTTATTGATCGAGTAGCGCCCGGTCTGGGCCGGCACCGCGATGCCACGCTCGGCCAGGTAGGCGACTTCGGCCGCCCGCTGCGCGCCCAGCGTGCGGATGGGCGCCAGGATGGTCGCGGCGGGCATCAGCACCCGGATGGCCAGGTCGAAGCGCACCTGGTCGTTGCCGGCGCCCGTCGAGCCGTGCGCGATGGCCGTCGCCCCGTACTGCTGCGCGATGGCCACGGTCTCCATGGCCTGCACCAGCCGCTCCGGGCCGGCCGCCAGGGGATAGACCCCGCCGCGCAGGACGTTGCCGCGGATAATGTAGCTGACCAGCAGGTCCCACAGCGCCTGCCGGCCGTCGATCGTGTGGTGCGCCCGGACTCCCAGCTCGGCGGCCCGGGCGCCGATCGCCGTCAGGTCGGCCGGGCTGAAGCCGCCCGTATCCACCGTGACGGTGACCACGGCGTAGCCCTGCTCCTGCAGCCAGGGCACACAAAAGGATGTATCCAGGCCCCCGGAAAATGCCAGAATCGCAATCGGTTGGTCCATGCTCGGTTCTCCCGCTCGTCGGAGCTGTTGGCGGGCGGGCCATAAAAAAACTCCCGCCCCTGCGTCAGGGACGAGAGTACGCCGGCCATAAAAAACTCCCGTCCCGCCAGTAAGGGACGAGAGCCAGGCTCCCGTGGTACCACCCTCATTGTCACATTTGTGGCCTGTGACCGCTCGTGGTTGTTGCTCGCCGGGGCACCACCCCGTCCCTCCTACTTGCGCCGCCCGTGGGGGGCGGGCGCTTTTTTCGGTAGACCGCTCAGTGACGCGTTCGCCGTAACCGGTTTTCTCGGGCTCGCACCAGGCCCCGATTCGCTGCAATCCCCGTTACGCCTACTATTTCACCTCAACGCGGGCACGCGGCCAGAGGCCGCTATTCACTTGCCCAAAAGTGTATCATACTTTCGGGCCGCGAGTCAAGGTCTCGGCGCTATATGGGGTGCTCGGCAAGATTTTGCATCCCGGCGGGGCGGCGGATCCGCGGGCGGGGGCAGACCTCTCCCCCTGCCCCCTCCCCGGCGCGGGGAGGGGAACATGGGGCCCGCGGCGGGCCGCGGTCACCCCGCCGCTCGGCCGGCCCGCCGGCTGCTCCCCTCCCCGCGCCGGGTTCAGGAGCGGACAGATCGGACAGGCAACGGGGCGTCGGTGCTAGGCTATGGCCCGCGCCTGAAACGTCTGTGGGAGAGGGCTCTGCCCTCGAAGCTCTGGCCGCGCGGGTGAGCCGCGATCCCGTGCTCGGTCGTAAGGCGAGTATTTCGAGGGCCGAGCCCTCTCCCACAGTCCGAATAAATGCTCTCCACCCCTGTCACCACCCCAGCCCGCGGACTCGTCTTCTGCGCCTGATGCCCGGCATAATCTGTCCGCTCCTGAACCGCGCCGGGGAGGGGCGGGGGGAGAGGTTAGTCTCCGCACCGCCATCTAGCCGGCCGCCACCGCTGCAAAATCCTGCCGAGCACCCGGCGCTATATGCTATAATAATCGCCGTGATCCCGATATTGGGAGATAAGGAATCTACAATGGATAGTAGGTTGAAGAGGAGCTGTAGGGCCTGCATTTGGGCGCCGGATTTGGAGGAGCGGGTGCCCTACCAGGCGAGAAACGAGTTAACATCATGTGAAGTACCGCAACGTAAACCGCTTCTCAGGAGTGCGTCGCCATGACGTGGGAGCAGTGCTACACTCTCTATCGTATAGAACCTGTAGAGGAGCGATTGGGCGCGCTCCTGACCTATACCGATAAATTGATTGCGCAGGCCACCCCGTCCACCGTGGCGTGGTTAACGGCTGCCCTCGATCCACTCATTCCCTACCTACCCGAAGGCCCGCCTTATCACTCAGAGAAACGCTTTGCTGTCTGGGTCTTACGGCGCTCGCTGCTGATTCCGGAGGCCCTCATTGCGCCATTAATTCGGGCGGCTGTATATGAACCCAGTCCCAGCGACAATCGCGTCTTCGTGGATCTCGCATTGAAGGGGGTCGGGTATCGGGTGGTGAATGAGCAACTACTCGATTACGTGGAACAGGGCACGCTGCCCGAGAAGCAGGGCGCCCTCCGCGCCTTGTATTGGGCGCAGATGCCGGTGGCGTATGTTGGCGGACTGGCGCCGGAACATTTAGATCCCACTACCTACGCCGCCTACCAAGAGTTGCGCGATGTGTGGCTACGCAAACGCTGTGTCTTCCTCCAGGCATTTCTAAACAATGAAGATCTGCTCATCCGTCAAGTGTGCCTGGCGGGGATTGAACCTCTCGACCCTGCCGACTACCCTGTTGCCCTTCAACCCCTGATTCCCATAGCGCGGGAACTGGCGCGTGCCCATCCCGATGCCCGGATTCGGGAGTTAGGGGCGACGGCGCAACGCAATGCGGGGCCTAACATCCAATCGACCCTTATCGAATTACGCCGTGATGCGGGGGGATCGCGACGCGGAATCCGCGAATTGTTACAGCAGATCCGCCAGGGCACCCCAGAGCACGCATTGGCGGCTCTGGCCGAAGTAAAGCGGGCGGACCTATTTTTCTATATTATGCACCTTCTGGGGGTGGAGGCGGAAACCTTAGCGCGTCAGCAAGCAACGAAAATCGCGGCCGAGTTTGGCGGCGCGCTCCCGAAAACCTTCCTTGTTGGTCTGGTGCGGCGGCTCCAGGCGGTAGAAGGAACGCCGGAAGATCGCCGGGTGTGGCGGTGCTTGTTACAAGAGCAGTTACCGCACCCCCTGGTCGCCGGGTTGATCTACTGGCCGCATCTGTATGGCCTGCCTGAGAATAGTAGCGCTCAAGAGATTGTTGAGCACGCTTTAGCCTACCAGGTAGCGCTAGCCCCTGGAGGGGATTCGCTGTGATGTTATCGGCTTTCGCAAATCGCTGGCGTGATCCGGCACTAGCGCCTGGCAACTGGGGGCGGGAGCCGCTGCGGACCAGCAGAGTCGCTCCCCACCGCGGGCGAGGCATGCCTCGCCCCTACAGCGAATGATCCCGCCCCAGCGCGGCTAGGAGAGTCCCCGGTCGCCGGGGCCAAACAATGCCGCGCACCCCGGCGGCTATTGACCCCCGCGCCGCTGGCTTATTCGGCTAGCCCCTTGGTCGCCAGCACGCAGAAGCCGCCTGGGCGCGCCGGGTCCCCGTGGGTCGCGACGCGGACGACGGGGAACCCGGCGGTGCGGACGACCTCCTCGACCTCGCCGGGGCCGTACAGCCTGGCGGCGATCTGGCCCATGGTGCGCAGCGCGATCGGCGGCATGTGCCCCCGCTCCTGGTAGGCCAGCGCCAGGATCCCGCCCGGCCGTAGTACCCGCCGTAGCTCGCGCACCGCAGCGACCGGGTCGGGCCAGAAATAGATGACGTGGGTGCCACAGGCGCGGTCGAATGTCGCCTCGCCATACGGTAGGGCGGCGGCATCGCCCCGGCGCACGTCCAGCCGCCCGGCGGCGATGGCGGCGGCATAGCGGGTGCGCGCTTGCTGCACCATCAGGTCGGAGGCGTCTACCCCGGCGACGAACCCATCCGGCGCGCGGGCGAGCAGCGCGGCCAGCGCC
>DATGEF010000362.1:0-3753 GCA_035310405.1 Chloroflexia bacterium
AAGTGGTCGAGCGCGCGCTCGGCCGCGCCGCTGTCGATCACCGCGGCCGCCCGGGCCACCCCTTCGGCCAGGCTGGCGACCAGCCCCCCCACATACAGGGCGCCCGCGCTGTTGAGCAGCACGACATCCCGCGGGGCGCCGCGCTCGCCGCGCAGGATCTGGCGGATGAGGGCGGCACTCTCCTGCGGCGGCCCGCCTTTGATCGCCGCAATCGGGGCGGGGGTCAGGCCGAATTCTTCGGGCGTCAGGGTGAAGCGGCGCGGCTCCTGCCCGGCGCGGATCTCATAGCAAATGGTCGGGCCGCTGAGCGCGATTTCGTCCAGGCCGCCGTCGCCGTGGACCACGAGGGCGTGGTGGGTGCCGAGCCGGGACAGCGCCTGCGCGATGGTCAGCGCGGCGCGGGGATCGGCCACGCCGAGGACCTGGGCCTCCGCCCCGGCCGGGTTGGTCAGCGGGCCCAGCAGATTAAAGACGGTGCGCACGCCCAGCTCACGGCGCACCGGCCCGGCATAGCGCATCGCCGGGTGGTAGTTCGTGGCGAACATAAAGCCCAGGTGCGACTCGGCCAGGGTGCGCGCCACCTCCGCCGGCCCCAGCTGGATGTTGACGCCCAGCGCTTCGAGCACGTCGGCGCTGCCGCAGCGGCCACTCATGGCGCGGTTACCGTGCTTGGCCACGTAGGCCCCGGCGCCGGCCGCTACAAAGGCCGCCGCGGTCGAGATGTTGAACGTGTGCCGGCCATCGCCGCCGGTGCCACAGGTATCGACCAGCACGGCGCCCGCCGGCCCGACGACGGGCACCGCATGCGCGCGCATGACCGTGACGAAGCCGGCCATCTCTTCTTCCGTCTCGCCTTTCAGGCGCAGGGCCACCAGAAAGGCGGCGATCAAGGTCGGGGTTGTCTGGCCCTGCATGATCTCGGACATCACCACCTCGGCCTCGTCCTGGGCCAGCGATTGCCGTTCCATTAACTTCATCAGCGCGGCCTGGATCATGGCGTCCTCCCGTCGCGACGTAACGGTCAGCGGTAAAACAAAAAAGCCCCGTCCCGTGAAAGGGACGAGGGCCAAAGCCGGCTCGTGGTGCCACCCTAGTTCCGCTCGGGGCTGCGGGCGGGGCGATCGGGCCACGCCGCAGGGAGAGCGCTCCTGACGAGTACCTGGGATCATCCCGGGATCAACCGGTCTGAGGGGCGGCAAGTGGATTGCCGTCAAGATACCCGGCTCCGTGTAACGGGGGAGCAGGCCGGCGCAGTCTACTGGGGCCGCAGCCCGTTGGATGCGCGACTCCCAGATCCATTCGCCGCTCGCGCTGAGGCCGGGTTCCACCATCGCCGGCTCTCTGGGCTCCCGCTAGAGCAGGTACTCGTTCTGTTCACAGTCGTTAGCGATGCAGTTGTTGCGGCTATTATAGCAGGTCGGATGCACGCCTGTCAAGGAATAGTATAATGGGGCGAATCCATTTCAGGAGGACGACCCGTATGGCGCACCCCCCTCCCGCCCCAACCGGGCCGGCCGATCCCCAGAGCGCGGGCCGGCGGCCACTAGTGGGGATCGGGTTGGTTTTGCTGGCCGCGACGCTCTGGGGCACGCTCGGCACAGTCTACACGCTGACGATCGCCACCTACCACCTGACGCCGCTGACGGTGGTCTTCTACCGTGCGCTCTTCGCCACGCTGGCCATCGGCGCCTGGATACTGGTGCGCCGGCCGGCCCTGTTGCGGGTGCGCCGCGCCGACTGGGGGCTGCTCGGCGGCTACGGGCTGCTCGGCGTGACGATCTTTTACGTGGCCTATATCTACGCCATCGTGCTGGTGGGGGTGACCACCGCCGTCGTGCTGCTCTACACGGCGCCGGCGATCGTCGCTCTGCTGGCCTGGCGCTTCCTGGGCGAGTCGCTGACACGGGTCAAGATCGCCGCGCTGGGCCTGACCTTCGCGGGCGTGGTGCTGGTCGCCGGCGCCTATAACCCGGGCCAGCTCCAGGGGAACGCACTGGGGCTGGGCTGCGGCCTGCTGTCGGCGGCCACGTATGCGCTCTACAGCATCTTCGGCAAGCTGGCCCACCGGCGCCGGGTGCCGCTGGCCACGCTGCTCTTCTACACCCTGGGCCTCGGCTGCCTGGGCTTGCTGGCGATCATCCTGGGACAGGCGCCGGCCACGTTGCTGGCCCCGGGCGGGCAGGGCGCCGCCTGGGGCGTGCTCGTCCTGCTGGGCACGGCGCAGACGCTCGCCCCCGTGGCCGCCTACACCATCAGCCTGCGCCACCTGGATGCCGGGGTCGCCAGTATCTGCGCCACGCTGGAGCCGGTGGTCGCCGGGCTGCTGGCCTTCCTGATCCTGCACGAGCCGCTGGGCGCGCCGGAGGTCGCCGGCGCGGCGCTCATCTTGCTGGCGGTGGCCCTGCTGCAAAGCGGCGCGCGGCGCCGGCCGCCGCCGCCTTAACCTAAGTCTTGTGCAACCAGCGGGTAAAATCGGTGAAACTCTGTAATTTGTGCATCCAGTGTTAAGGACAGTGCGCCATGGCGCAAAAACGGCACTACTACTTTGCATAGCACAGTTATAAGTGATAGTAGGGCGATGTGCTAGATCGCTGGCCGCTTCGCCTGGTATTTCGTTAGCGGGCCGGCAGGCGCGCACTATCTGGCTCCTGCACCGCCCAGGGGCGGGTCACGGGATCGAGGAACAGGTAATAGACAGCCAGCAGCCCGCTGTAGAACAGCACGAGTAAATAGATCGACAGGCTGAGGAAGTTGCTGGTCTGCACGGCGAACAGGCCCAAGAAAGGTGGAATCAGAAACAAGTCGTAGGCCAGGAAGCTAAGCAATTGGCCGCGGGCATTGTGCCAGCGCGGGTTCAGTAACGAGTAGAGGAAATAGCAGGCATCGCCCATATAGATCCAGCCGAACATCACCCCCGAATCCGTGTTCAGTTGCCAGGGGAAGATCTGCTGCCCCAGGATCAGGGCGCTGCTCGCCAGGAACAGGACCACGACGAAGATGACGTAGGAAATGCGTAGCGGCCGCGGCAGGGGCCGGGTATCGCGGATCGGAATCCGCCGGCTCCAGAGGAGCAAACCCAGGCTGAAGAGCGCGACCAGCGCAAACCAGGCGGCCCAGGGCAGCAGCCTTTGCCGGTCCGGCCGGCCGGCCAGCAGAAAGAGATAGATGGCCTGCCCGGCCGCCATAACCAGGCCGGTGAGGGCGCCCGCGGCCAGGGCACCCCATTCGGCGGTGAAGCCGATCCAAATGAAGGCCACCGCGACGGCGGCGAGGATGGAGCCGACAAACAGATGGGACAGCGGCCCATCCGGCCAGGGCCAGGTGCCGGCCGCCCACGGCAAGTTGAGACCGAATCCGATGCCGAGGACCAGGATGCCGAGGCCGATGAGGATGGAAAGGGCGCGCAGGACGTTTTGTTGTCGTGGCATTGTGAGCTCCTTCGCACTACATTCGCAATTTTTGATTAGCGGTGCTATTCATTAAAATACCTCCTCAAGCGCGGTAATTCTGGGTCCGGGGCGGGCGCCAGCGGCTCGGTGGGGCCGTGTGTACCTCCAGCAGCCGCGCCACCGCCGCTGGCCGCGCCTGCACCCGGCGGGATTTGGCGACCGTCAACATCGCGCACCGTGCGGCTGCTCGGCATCGCCCACCCGTGCTGGGCGGCGGGGGGCCGGGCTGGTGCGTAGCGGGCGACACAGGCCGGTCAGACCATGATCCCGGTACGCCCGCAGGCGGTACTGAAGGGTGCGCAAC
>DATGEF010000363.1:0-9427 GCA_035310405.1 Chloroflexia bacterium
GCTGCCGTTCCAGTGCTCCGCCAGCGGCTGGATGATCGGCACGCTCGTGCTGCAGTAGCTCAGGCAGTAGGAGCCGACGGCCCAGACGTCGTTGGCGCCCACCACGGCCACGCCATAGAGGTCGTTATAGGAGGTGCCGGCGTTGGGACTGGCGACGACGGCCCAGGCGCTGCCATTCCAGTGCTCGACGAGCGTTTGGTGAAGTGCGGTGGAGGTGTTGTAGTAGGAACCGACGGCCCAGCCGTCGTTAGCGGTGACCGCTGCCACGCTATTGAGGACGTTGAGGTCGATACCGACGTTGGGGCTGGCGACGCTGGTCCAGGCGCTGCCGTTCCAGTGCTCCGTCAGCGTCTGGGCGATGCTGCTGCCGTTGACGTAGTAACCGACGGCCCAGACGTCGTTAGCCCCCACCGCCGCCACACCATTGAGGACGTTGGAGCCGGCGGTGCTCGGATTGGGGCTGGAGACGATCGACCAGGCCAGGGCGCAGGGAGCGGTGGTCGCGGTGGCGGTGTCTGGCGGCACCACCGTCACGGTGTCCGTCGGCACCACCGTCGCGGTGTTCGTCGGTACCGCCGTCGCGGTGTCCGTCGGCAGGGGTGTCGGCCCGCCCGGCGTGTCCGTCAGGCCGGGCGTCGCGGTGGGCGTGTTCGCCGGCAGCGGGTCCTCGCGGAACGCCCCGGCCGAAGCGAAGGGACCGGCCGCGCCCGCGCCACGCCCGACCGCCAGCGCCCAGGCCAGCACAACCAGGAGCGCCAGCACATAAGAACCTGTTCTTCGCTTCATTGCTTTCTTCCTCCATGCTCAATGATTAAGAAACCGTCTGCTGCCCGCCCGGTAGAAACTGGTTTCAGCCGGCCCCTACCAGGCAAACCTGATTGTATCACGTAGTGACAGCGCATGATAGTGGGCGAATGGGACGGTGAGCGTGACAAAAACAGTGACAACCGGCGTGAAAAAGGAGCTGGCTAACCTACCAGCGATCGCTGTCTGAGCGTGGCATCCCAATTCGCCAATAGTATCAGCCCTGCCGCGAATTCAGGTAAGTGTTCAGATTTGAGGTAACGGAATTGGGGGGGAATTTGCCTGCCAGGTCCGTGTCGGAGTTGCACGCCAGCGGTGGTTGTGCTAAGCTAGCGGCTATGTTAACGGCGGCGGACGTCACGGCCCTCCAGGCCGAGAATACAGCTTTACGCGCCCCGAACGCGGCCCTGCGCGCCGCGACCACCACGCTCCAGCAGCAACTCGCTGGGGTGCAGGAGCAACTCGCCGGGGTGCAAGAGCAACTCGCCGCCGCCCAAGCCCAGATCGAGAAGCTGGAGGCGCAACTCCACGCGCCCCCCGCCTGGGTCAAACCCAACAGCGCTAAACCCGCCCCCAAGCCGCGCCGCAAACGGGCCCCCGCACACAACCGCGCGCGGCGCCGCGACCCGGCCCCGACCCGCATAGTGCAACACGCGGCGGACACCTGTCCCGACTGTGGCTATCCGTTGCGCGGGCAGAGCCTTGCCCGCCGGCGCCAGGTGATTGATTTGCCGCCGCCCATGCCCGTGGACGTCACCGAGCACCAGTTGATCAAACGCTGGTGCCCGCACTGTGAACACTGGGTGGCGCCGGCGGACCCCTTGCGGGGCGTGGTGCTGGGGCGGGGGCGGCTCGGCGTGCGCCTCACGGCCCTCATCGCCTACTTGCGCGTCAGTTTGCGCCTGCCAGTACGCGTCATTGTCCACTACCTGCGCACGATGCACCAACTCACCATTAGTAGTGGGGAGATCGTGGAGTTACTGCATCGCTTGCGCACGCACCTCCAGGCCGACGTGGATGCGCTGCGCGCGGCCGCGCGGGCCAGTCCGCACCTGCATGGCGATGAAACCGGCTGGCGGGAGGGGGGGCAGAACGGGTATATCTGGGCCTTCAGCACGCCCGATAGTGCCGGCGATGGGGCGGTGCGCTATTATGAGTACGACAAGAGCCGGGGGGCGGCAATCGTGCAGCGGCGGCTGCATGGCTTCCAGGGCGTGCTCAGTAGCGATTTTTTGGGCTCGTACAATATCTATGCCGGCCCGCACCAACGCTGCTGGGTACATTTGCTGCGCGACGTGCCTGAGCTCAAGGAGCGGCACGCGGCGGACGCCGAGATCCTGGCCTGGGCGCAGGGGGTGCGTGCGCTCTACGACGCGGCGCACGCGCTGGTGGATCGGGCCGTGCCGCCGAGTCCAGAGGAACGGGAAGCGTTGTATGTACAGTTGGTGGAGCAGGCGCACGAGTTAGGGTTGAAGTACAGTAACGCGCAGCAGTTCAAGGGGCACCCCTGTTATGGGTTAAGCAAGCGGCTGTTGCGCCATGAAGGGGAATTGTTCCAGTTTGTGCTGGTGGCGGGGCTGAGCGACAACAACAACCAGGCCGAACGCAGTATCCGCCCGCTGGTGGTGGTGCGCAAAATCAGCCGGGGCAGTCGCAGTGCGGCGGGCACGAAGACGCGCATGGGGCTGTTTAGCCTGCTGGAAACCTGGCGCATGCGCGGCCGCAATCCCTTTGAGGAACTACTCCAGCGGCTGCAAAATCCCCCCCAACCTCCCTTACCTCAAATCTGAACATTTACGAATTCGGGCGTGGTTGACAAGGTCTGATTTTGCCTGATATACTGGATCGTGCTTGCCAACTCACGGATGAAAGTTGGGTGCCTCCTGCGTTTTGTGTTAATCCCAGAGCAATGTGATGTACGCCATAATGTACGCCCGAGGTTGCTAACCTGACTCGCGCCCAGTTACCACAGGCTAATACCCCGGCGGCCACAGTGCCGCAGCCTGGGCCCCCCTATCGAGACGCCCTGATTCTCTTAGCAGGCGTCGGCCTGCCGCTCATCGCCCTGGGGGGGCGGCTGATCCTCTTCGCCATGCACAGCCTGGCGATGGTCGCCTTTCCCTGGCAGATGGATTACGACGAAGGGGTGATCCTGAATGCATCTTGGCGGTTGGCGCAGGGCCAGTCCCCCTACCCGCCGCTCACACCAGACCAGTTTATCTCGTCGGTCTACTCGCCGTTGTTCTACGCCCTGAACGCCCTGGCGCTCAAAATCTGGGGCCTCAATCTCTGGAGCGGGCGCGGGCTGAGCTTGCTCGGTACCCTACTGGCCGCGGGCGCCCTGATCGTGTGGGCAGCGGCGGAAACCCGCTCCCGCGGAGCCGGGATCGTGGGGGCGGCACTCTGGCTGGCGCTGGGCCCGGTCATCGTCTGGGCGACTTTCTATAAGCAAGATATTCTGGCCCTGGCCTTCGGCGTGCTTGGCGCCGCGCTAATCGCCTACGCGTGCCCGCCGCAAACGGCCCCGGCAGCACCCGGCAAGGCCGGGGCGGCGTTGTCGCCCCTGGCCTGGGTGGCGCTCTTGCCCTTGGTGCTGGCCTTTTGGACCAAGCAATCCACTCTGGCAGCCCTGGCGGCCAGCAGTCTCTACCTGCTGGGCCGTAACTGGCGGCAGGGCGTGCGCTGGAGTCTCGTGGCCGGCGCCCTGCTCGTGGTGCCGTTTGTGCTGCTGAACGCACTCCTGGATGGTCAGTTGGCGGTCCACTTCTTCCTTCCCGACGCCGAGCACCTCTCCCCGGCACGCCTGAGCCGGAACCTGATCGCGCTCTGGGTCGAGCACTGGCCGCTGTTGAGCATCGCCGCGGGCACGGCCGTGGTGCTGAGTGGGCACGCTTGGCGCACCCGACGGATACTGCCGCTTTCGCTGCTATATGCGTTGATCTCGATCCCCGCCGTCCTACTCACCAATCTCTCACCGCACGCCAACTATAACCACCTGCTGCCCGCCCTGCTGCCCACCTGCCTGCTGGTCGGCATCGGCCTGGCGCAGGGCCTGACCTGGGCCCGCCAGCAGGCACCGCCGGCGTGGCTCTCCCCGGTTCCAGGGCCCGGCCAGCGACCGTCGCGCTTCGGCCGGCACCCCGTCATGCGCTTCCTGCCGCTGGTGGGACTGGTCGCGCTGCTGCTGGGGCAGCCCATCCTTTTCACACCGCTCGCTGACTGGTATCGCCCGCTGGCACAACCCTTGGGCGAGAAAGCCCACAGTATGGCCGATCTGCAACGGATCGTGGCGGGGGTGCCCGGCCACCTCGTGCTGGCGGAAGATGGGTGGATGGCCCTTACTGCTGGCAAAAACCTGCCCTACGACGACCCCGCGCAGATGGCGACGCAGGCGATCGCGGGCCGTTGGGACGAGAGCGGCCTGCTCGCCGCGATCGCCCGGCACACGTTCGGGATCGTGATATTGGAGAACGATATTGCACACGAAACGGCCACGCCCCGCTGGTCACCGGCCGTGCTGGCCGCGCTGCAAGCCAACTATACGACGGCGACGCGCGATATCCGCTTCCTGGAGATCCCCCGGCCGTGGCCTGTCAGCCCACCCCAACCGGGGGACTGTCCCCTGGCGGGCGGCCCCCGGTTGGTGGGCTTCCTGGTTCCCGGCGCGGGCAAAGATTTGCCGGTGGGCCAGACACAACCCATTAGCCTCTACTGGACAACCCCCACCCCGGCCCCGGCCCGGACCGGGCTGAAAGTAAGCCTGCGCCTACGCGACCCGCAGGGCCGGATCACCTGGCAGGCCGATCTGCCGCCCGGTGCGCCCGCCGGCCGGGCCTGGCCCGGTTGGCCCACCGGGATCACGGTGCGCGATGATATCGTCGTACCGGTGCCGTCGACCACACTACCGGGTAATTACACTCTAAGCCTGAGCGCGTATGGATCGGCGAACGGTAGCTTCGATCCGATCCCCTTTACCTGCTCAATGGACACTACTGCTGGCGAGCTAATCCTGACACGCTTGCAGGTTATTCCAGCCGCCAACTGAATACGACTGAGAAGGAGCATGGCTTATGCCTACAAGATTAGCGCGCCTCGCCGTCGCCGGGCGTGTGGCAGGTGCACTCTGGTTGCTGGGCTCACAAGGATACGCAGCGGGATCCGGTGCGGAAGCCCTGCCGCCACCCCAGGCAACGGCGCCGACCAGCCTGCCCGGGGACTGGCCGATGTATGGCCATGATCCCAGCCGGACCAGCTACAATCCCGACGAGACGGCGATCAACGCCGGTAATGCGGCCCAGCTCATTGCCCGCTGGCACGTCAACATCGGTAGCAATACCGTCGCCACCTCGGGCGCGCCAAGCACGGCTAATGGCCGGGTCTATGTCGGCAGCAGCGCCCTCACCAGCCCGAATTACTTTGCTTTCGATGCCCTGACCGGCGTCCCGGTCTGGCGCACGAACGTCGGTTACGCGGCCGGGTGTTTCGGAGTCAGTATCGGCTCGACCGCCGCGATCTCCGGCACCGTCCTCTCCGTCGGCGGGGGTGATGCCGCGTACTATGGCTTGGACAGCACGACCGGCGCCCGGCTCTGGCGTAACCCGGTTAACGCCGGCCGTAGCGGCTTCGCTTGGACGTCCCCGCTGCTGGCTAACGGCCGGTCCTACCTGGGCATTGCCTCCGACTGTGATAATCCCTCGGTCCGTGGCGAACTCCGCGCCGTCGACGAAGCCAGCGGCACCGTGCTCGCTAGCCAGTTTTTCGTGTTGCCCGGGCGGATCGGGGGCGGCATCTGGAACTCCCCGGCGCTGAGTCCCGAGGGGAGCACCCTGGTCGTAGCCACGGGCGAAGACGACAATGGGGATACGAGTCCCTACACGCGGGCCATCGTCGCGCTTGACCCGTTGACACTGGCGATCCGGCAATCGATTCAGGAAGGGACAGCGGGCGGCGACCAGGATTGGGCCAGCACGCCGGTGATTCTCCATGACCGCCAGGGGCGCACCCTGGTGGCCGCGATGCATAAGAATGGATTCATCTACGCTTTCGATCTGAATAATCTGGCTGCCGGCGCGCTCTGGCAGCGTCAGACAGGCGTAACGATCGGCATGATGCCGGCCTACGACCCTACTTTTGCACCAGGGGGGACCCTGTTCTTCTCGGCGCAGGGGCAATTATACGCGGTCGATCCTGCTACCGGCGTCGACCGCTGGCCGCCGGTGGCGACCGGGGCTATACACGGCAGTATGGCGATTGCGAATGGGTTGATCTACCTCAACACAGGCGGGGGCGGCGTGAAAGTGCTGGCTGAGACCACCGGCACCCTGCTGCGCACCTTGCTGCCCGCCAACGCCGGCCAGGCCCTCACCGGGGCGGTCGTGAGCCACGGCTTTATCTACTGGTTGTCCGGTTCGTGGCTGAACGCGTGGAGCCTGCCGGATTGGCCACCCACGCCCACCCCGACGCCGGCGCCACCCCTCATCACGCCCACCCCGACGATCGGGCCGGGCTGCCTCTTCTCGGATGTCTGCCCGCCGGATTACTTTTTCCCATCCGTGCAATACCTGGTGGCCCACAATGTACTGTCGGGCTATGGCGATAACACCTTCCGGCCGTACAACGATACCGCTCGCGCTCAGTTGGTCAAAATCATCGTCGGCGCCTTCGCCATCCCCCCGTACAGCCCCGCCAACCCGACTTTCAGTGATGTCCCGGTCGATAATCCGTTTTATACTTACATCGAAGCCGCCTTCCACGCGGGCCTCATTTCGGGATACGGGGATGGCACTTTCCATCCCTACGCCAACGTCACACGCGGCCAGCTGGCTAAGATCCTGGTTACTGCCGCCGGGTGGCCGCAGATAACGCCGGGCACGCCGTTATATAGCGATGTCCCCGCGAGTAGCCTGTGGTACAGCGTCGTGGCAACCGCGACCTGCCGTGGCGTACTATCGGGCTATAGCTGCGGGGGGCCCGGCGAGCCGTGCGATGGGCAAGGGCGTCCTTACTTCCGCCCCGCGAATGACGCGCTACGGGGCCAAACCGCCAAAGTAGTATATAATGCCATCACGACGACTGGCACGTGTTTGAGCAGATGAAAGCCACGCGCCCCTCGCTATGCCCAGATCTGCCAGCAGCGGTGCCCTTGTCCCCCTCCGGCGCGGCCCGTATAATCAGCTATGCGTCTGCATCTTACGCCGGCCCGGCTCGGCACCGGCCTGCTCCTGGTGCCGGTCGCCCTCTTGCTGGGGCGGCTGGCCCTGTTTGCCACGCACAGTGTGGCGCTGATCGCCTTCCCCTGGCAGATCGATTTCGACGAAGGGGTGATTCTGCACTCCTCCTGGCTGCTGGCGCAGGGCCAGACCCCGTATCCGCCGCTCGGCCCGGACCACTTTATCTCCTCGGTCTACCCCCCGCTATTCTATGCACTCAACGCCATCGCGCTCAAGCTCTGGGGGCTCAATCTCTGGAGCGGCCGGGGCTTAAGTCTGCTCGGCACACTGCTGGCCGCGGGCGCCCTGATCGCCTGGACGGCGGCCGAAACGCGCTCTCGCGCCGCCGGGCTGGTGGCGGGCGCACTCTGGCTGGCCAGCGGCCCGGTCATCGTCTGGGCGACCTTCTATAAGCAGGACATCCTGGCGCTGGGCTTCGGCGCCCTGGGTGGCGCCCTGATCGCGCAGAGCTGCCCCCTCCCGCCCCCCACCCCGGAGGAAGCATCTCTCCGTCCCCCCTCCCCGCCCCTCCCCGGTGCGGGGGGAGAGGTCCCGCGCCTCGCCTGGATCGCCATCCTGCCGCTGGTGCTGGCTTTCTGGACCAAGCAGTCGACGTTAGCGCCGCTGGCCGCCAGCGGGCTCTACCTGCTGGGGCGGGACTGGCGGAGCGGTCTACGCTGGAGCCTGGGCGCGGGGCTGGCCCTGCTCGGGCCCTTGCTCCTGCTCAATTGGGTGACCGAGGGCCAGCTCTATACCCACCTGTTCCTGCCCGGCGCCGAGGCGCTCTCTGGCGCCCGCCTGGGCAAGAATCTGGGCGCCCTCTGGGACGAAGCCTGGCCCCTGGTGCTCCTCGGCGGGATCACCGCCGCCGGGCTGCTTGGGCAGGCGGCGCGCGCGCGGCAGGTGCCGCCCCTTTCGCTCTGCTATGCCCTGGTGTCCGTGCCCGCGCTGCTCCTGACCAACATGTCGCCGCTGGCCAACTACAACCACCTGCTCATCGGCTTGCTGCCGCTCTGCCTGCTCGTCGGCGTGGGCCTAGGGTGGGCCTCGAGCTTGGCGTCCGAGGCGTTGAGCACCGCAGTGGCTCCCAGCGATCGGATGCTGCCGGCGCCGGCCCGCTGGGGGCCGCTGCTCGGGGGGGTCGGCCTGCTGCTCCTGGTGCCGGCGCTGTTAGGGCCGATCAAGAACTGGTACACCCCCCTGGGCCAGCCGCTGGCCGAAAAGGCCGATCGCCTGGCCCGGCTGGAGCAGACGATCGCTGCGGCGCCCGGCGACACGGTGCTCACCGAGGATGCCTGGCTGGCGCTGAAAGCCGGCAAGGCACTGCCCTTCGACGACCCGGCGATGATGGCCATCCAGGCCCGCAGCGGCCGCTGGGACGAGCGCCCTTTCCTGGACGAGATCGCCCGGCGCCGCTTTGGGCTGCTTATCCTGGAGCACGATATTACCGACGAAACCTTCACCCCGCGCTGGTCCGCCCCCGCCCTGGCCGCCCTGCAGGCCAACTACCTGGTGAAAGACCGCGACGTCCGCTTCCTGAGCCTGCCCCGGGCGCCGCCGCCGGCGGCGCCCCAGGCCTACGATTGCCTGCTGGCCGGCGGGCCCCGCCTGGTCGGGCTGTTTCTGCCCGGGGGCGGGGCCCGCCTGGCCGCCGGCGATACCCAGCAACTCAGTCTCTATTGGGCCGCCGGGTCGGGTGCGCCCCAGACCGGGCTGAAGTTCAGCGTGCATTTGCTCGACCCCCAGGCGATAACTGTCTGGCAGGCCGATCTGCCGCCGGGGGCGACGGCCGGGCAGCCCTGGCCGGCGTGGCGCACCGGCGCCCCGCCCCGGGACGATCTCCAGGTCCAGGTGCCTGCGACGGCCCGGCCCGGCGCCTACACCCTGGCCTTGAGTGCCTATCTGCCCCAGGGGGCAGAGCTCCGCGCGGTGCCGTTTGTGTGTGCGCGTGCGGGGCGCCAGGCCAGCCTGGTGTTGGCGACGCCCCAGGTAGTCCGGCCCTGGCGCCCATGAGGAGGCCGATGCCGATCAATTTTTACCTCTCCCCCCATTTCGACGATGTAGCCCTCTCTATCGGCGGGCTGGCCGCGGCGCGCAGCGCGGCCGCGCAGGCGGGGGTCTGTATCACGATTTTCGCCGCCCCACCGCCGGCAGGCGCGCCCTTGTCCGCCTATGCCCAACGCCTCCACACCCGCTGGGGCGCGCCCGACCCATCCGGCGGCAATGCCCTGCGGCGCGCCGAAGATCAGCACGCGGCCGCGATTCTCGGCTACGATCTGCTGCTGCTGCCCTACCCGGACGCGATCTACCGGCACGGGCGCTACCTGAGCAATCCCGATATTTTCGGCACCATCCACCCAGCGGAGGCCGGCTTCGCCGCGGAGCTCGCCCGGCACGTCGAGTCCGCACTCGCC
>DATGEF010000364.1:0-2517 GCA_035310405.1 Chloroflexia bacterium
CGAGCCGATGAAGCCGGCCCCCCCGGTGACGAGTACGGTCATAGCGATCTCCAGGCGGGTACCCGCGCGTAGGCCGGCGGCGGCCCGATCGCGCGCGGCGCCGGTAACGGCGGTTTCAGTAACGGGGGCACCAGGTAAAACAGGGCAATCATCGCCGCCCAGTGGATGCCCAGATTGAGCACATGCAGGTTTTCGAAGATGCTGTGGCCCGCGAACGCCACGACCACGCCGAAGGCGCCGACGAGCACCGCGCCGGCCAGGCCGGATGCCGCCCGCGCCGCCTGGCGAATCGCCCGCCAACCGGCCCCCAGGGCCACGCCGAACACGATCAGGTAGGCCAGTAGGCCGGCCAGGCCCGTCTCGGCCAGGGCATGGAGAAAATAGTTGTGCGCGTGGCCGCGGGAGATGGGCCATTCGGCCACGGCGAACTGGGGATAGACGACGTTGAAATTGCCGATGCCCACGCCCAGCCACGGGTCGGACAGATACATATTGCCGGCCGCCTGCCAGTGCGCCAGGCGCTCCACCTGGTTGAAAGTGTCGGGGGTCGGCTCGACGCCCCGGACATCGTAGATCTGGAGCTGGCTGAGGGTGCTGTTGAGGCGGTCCGCCACGGATGGGGGCAGGCCGCCCGCCGCATAGAGCGCGGCCAGCAGCCCGGTGCTCACGGCGATCGCCAGCAACGCCGGCGCCGCGCGCCGGCCGAGGGCCACCGCCATGCCCAGCCCGCCGCAGCCCAGGCCAATGAGCCCCCCGCGGGAGTAACTGACGATCAGCGCCAGCAGCATGAGCCCGGTCAAGGTGGTCAGGCCGGCGGCCCCGGCGAGCCACCAGAGCCCGGTCCGCGCGGCGGGGCGGCGCCGGAGCTCGGCCAGCAGCGTCCGGCCGGCGACGGCCAGCGCATAGACGGCGAGCGCCAGGGCGAGGGCGAGAGTCAGGTTCAGGTAGCCGGCATAGGAATTCGGCGCGCCGATCGTGCCGAACGCGCGCGGGGCGAGGTCTTCCGGGGGGCCGCCCTGGCCGACAAAGAAGGACGGGGGCACCTGCCGTGTGACGACCTGCCAGATCCCCACCCCGGCTTCCACGGCCCCCCCGATCAGAAAACAGGCCACCAGCCCGGCGACCTGGCCGCGAGTCTGGATGGTGTTGACGATAATGACGAAGGCCAGCAGCACGACCAGCCAGCGGGCGATCTCGGCCAGGGCGGCGCTCACCGAGGTCGCGACGATCACGCTGGCGAGCATTACCACCAGGTAGGCGGCCAGGGCGAGCGCGAAGGGGGGCAGGTGGATGCGGCGCTGGCGGAGGGCCATCCACGCCCCCCAGGCAAAGAGTAGCCCGGCCATAACGGCCTGGGTGGCCGTGCCGTGGCCGGCGAGGGAGATCTCGCGCTGGACGGGCACACTCAGCACCAGGCCATACACGCCCCAGGCGGGATGGCGCAGCACCAGCACGCCCGCCGGGATCGCCGCCGCCAGGCCCAGCCCGACGCCGGGCGGCAGGAAGACCGCGGCGGCGACGGCGGCGGCCACCAGGGGCAGGTACCACCAGGCGGGGCGGCCGGCCGGCCGGGGGAAGGGGCGGGCTCCGAGCATATGGCCTCTAGCCGCCCTGCGGCGCGCTGCCCGCCACGGTCGCCGCCGCGGCCGGCGGCGCGACGACCGTCCGGAACCAGGCAATCGTGCGCGCCAGGCCCTCGTCGAGGCTGATGCGGGGCTCCCACCCGATCTCGGTGCGGATGCGGGTGATATCCGGGCAGCGCCGGGCCGGATCTTCGGCCAGCGCTGGGCGGTGCTCGATCGGCCCCGCCGCGCCGGTCAGATCGCGAATGAGGCGGGCGAAGTCGACGATATAGCGCTCGTCGGGGTTGCCGATATTGTAAATCCGGCCACTGGCCACCGCGCGCGGCGCGTCCATGACCGCCCGCAGGCCGCGGACCATATCTTCGACATAGCAGAAGGACCGGGTTTGCTGGCCGTCGCCATAGATCGTGATCGGCCGCCCGGTCAGCGCCTGCGAGACAAAGTTGGGCACGACTCGGCCGTCCTGGGGGTTCATGTGCGGGCCATAGGTGTTGAAAATCCGCACCAGTCGCCCGTCGATCCCCCGCTCGCGCACATAGGTCATCACCAGGGCCTCGCCAAAGCGTTTGCTCTCGTCGTAGCAGGCGCGGGGGCCGACCGGGTTGACATTGCCGAAATAGGTTTCGACTTGGGGATGGACCAGGGGGTCGCCATAGGCTTCCGAGGTCGATGTAAACAGGAGGCGGGCCTGGTGCCGGGCCGCCCATTCGAGCAGATTCCAGGTGCCCAGGCTGTTGGTGCGCATAATGGCCAGCGGGATGCGGCTGAAGTCGGCCGGGCTGGCCGGGCTGGCCAGGTGAAAGATCTGGTCGGCGCTCGGGAGATCCGGGGGCAGGGGCTCGCTGATATCGTGCTCGACGATGCGCAGGTGGGGGTTGGCGCGGATGGCGGCGAGGTTGCGGGGGTGGCCGGTCACATAATTATCCAGGATCGT
>DATGEF010000365.1:0-6661 GCA_035310405.1 Chloroflexia bacterium
CAGGCGCGGCAGGAGGCCCTGCTGCGCCAACCGCCAGGCGATCACCTGATCCCACGTTAAGGACACTGCTTGCACGTGGCCCTCCTCCCCATGTGCCAACCGTATGGCCCGAACCTGTGATAAGCAGTATTATCATAGGAAAACAACAAAGCCCTCATCGCTGGCTAGTTCGAAGGCCTGATGGAAATCCTCGTAGAGTTCAATCAGCCTATTAGGATCTTGCGATGGCGCGTGTTGTTTAGCACCCAACAACTTCATCAGCTGCTGAGAAAAATTGAGGGTTCGCGGCTGAGAAGGTAACGACCTGGTGCTTGGAGCAGCATCTTCGAATCGAGCTTTGTAGGATAAGAAGTCTCGGGCTAGTTTTCCGCTAGTGCTAGGACCAATTGCTCCCTCGTTATCAGAGAAGTTTAGCAGTTCGAAGAATGCGCTGTTTGCGTAGCTGGTAGGATCGTTTCGCATGACTTGCAGTGGAGTACCAAGAGCTACAATACTAAGTTGTTCTAAGAAGATAAAGTAATCTTGCGCTCCTCCTACATCAAAGCTGAACGTTGCTCCCGTGAATCGATAAATACCCTGTGGTAATCCGTCTAGACGCTCAGGGAAGCCGGCGTCATATACGAAAGCTTCGCCAGCACCGGGCTCCGCATTTTCATCGGCTGTTACGAATACAGCTTTGCTGCCGGCTTCAATTGCAAGACTCATAGTCAAAGCTTACCTTGGAATGAATTAACAGTCAAAAGTGCATAAATCCGTTCCGATCCTCTTTACGGGCCTACTACATATCCCCCTGCCTACCACTACGGCCACAGCGAGCACACGGGGAGAGGGGAGGGCAGCGGCGTAGCGGCACGGCGTGCCGTGCCTGGTGGGGAGCCCCACCACATCCCACCAGGCACGGCACGCCGTCCCGCTACCTCATCGGCCCATGGAGTGCGCCCCCCTCAAATTATGCACAACAGCCAAAAAACCTACCCTTGATCGCCATCCGGCGGTAAGCCGTCGGCTAGTCGCGCTGTGGAAGCGAGCCCTACCTTCGCAATAATCGCTTTACGACTGGGCGCGGGATCGCGGCCCACCCGCGCGGCAAGAGCTTCGAGGGCAGAGCCCTCTCCCACAGTCCGAATTACTGCGCATCCACCCCCGTCACAACCCCTGAACCCCCCTCGTCATACTGCCTACTGCCTACTGCCCGCTGCCTACTGCCCGCTGCCCGCTGCCTACTTGTAACAGATTGTAGAGGATCTTGGCCATCTGGGCGCGGGTGGCGTCGCTGTTGGGCTGGAACGTGCCGTCGGCGTAGCCGGAGATCAGGCCATGGGTGGCGGCCTGCATCACATAGGGGTAGGCCCAGTCGCTAGGCGCCACATCGCGGAAGTGGGGCAGGACGACCGGCGTCGGCGTTGCTGACCAGTTGGTGGCGCGCACGATGAATTTGGCCACCTGCGCCCGCGTGACCGGCGCCACTGGGTGGAAGCCGCCATCGGCATAGCCGTCGGCGATCCCGTAGTGGGCCGCCGTTTCGATGTAGCCGTAGCCCCAGAAGGTCGGCGGCACGTCGTTGAAGGTCGGCGTCGCGGGGGTGACCAGCGCCCAGTTCTGGGCGCGGCCCAGCATGGCCAGGAACTGCACCCGGCTGGTCTTGTCCCCCGGATGGAACGTGCGGTCCAGGTAGCCGCTGACGACACCCTGGCAGTAGAGGTAACTGACGTAGGGCCAGGCCCAGTTATCCTGGCTCAGGTCGCGGATGTCGGGCACGCAGGGCCAGGGGGTCAGCGTCGGCTCCGGGGTGGGATTGCCGTAGACCACCTGCATGGGCAGGGAGGCCAGGGCGGGCGCCTCGGGCGGTCCCAGGAAGACGTGGCCGTCATAGATCCCGGGCGGCATGCCCGGCCGGTTGTAGCCGACGGTGAAGGTCAGGGTGGTGCCGGGCAGGATCGGGCCCGGCACGCGGGCCGGCGTCACGGCGACGTCGCCCCCGCGCACGGCTTTGATCGTCAGGTCGAAGGTGCTGCCGCCATCCGGGATATTCAGGCCCCCGTCGACGCGCACGCGGTAGGCGCCGTCGTGGGCCGGCTCGATACGCACATACTGGAACGGCCCCCCGCCGCCGGACGCGGCGATCCAGTTCCAGCGCTGGCCGTCGAAGTAGTCGATATAGAGGTAGAGGTCGATAGCGTGCGGGCTGCTGGTGCTGAACTCGATCGACGCCGTGTTCGTGACGGCCAGGTCGTAAAAGTAGGTGCCCTGCGCCTGGATCGGCAGGTCGTGTAGGACCGAGCGCTGGCTGAGGCCATAGCCGCTGGTCACCAACCCGGTGGCCAGGGTCAGGCCGGTGGTGAAGCTGATCGTCGTCGAGTCCTGGGTGTTGTTGCTGTCGATCTCGATATGATCCTGGCTCAGCTGCACCGGGCCGAGCGTGCCGGTAAACGGCTCGCTGAAGTCGGCGCCACTGTACCAGACATTGTGCAGGACTACTTCATGGAGCCCCGGCTGGCTCAGCCCGCCGCTGACCCACTCGGCCGTGGTGTTCGTATTGGTCCCCCACTGCCATTCACCGCCGCCCTCGTAGTTGTAGGCGCTGCCGCCCATGCCCCAGAGGTCGTAGGGGCCGAACAGGGCCGGGTCGCTGACCGAGAAGTAGTCCCAGGGCGCGGCGCCCAGCAGGAAGGTATCGATATCGCTGGGGTAGTGGGGCCAGGTCGTATTGACCCAGAGATAGGAGTTGGGGGGCGGGGTCGTGTCGTTGAAGGCGAAGAAGTGCCGCCACTCTCCGGCGTCGGCACGCCAGGCCCAGTTCAGGTCGCCGGCCATCCGGCCGTTGTCGTAGGTGGTCGGCTGGGGCGGCGTGCCGCCGAAGCTACCGAGCAGGGTGGGCAGGGCCACGTTGAGGGCCACCGGCACGACAATCACCCCGCTGCCGGTGCTGACCCGGATCGCGGCCTCGTAGGCCCCGGCCGGCTGCCCGGCGGGCACCTGCACGGTGGCCACCAGACTGGCGCTGCCGTGGGGCGGCACGACCACGGAGGAGCGATCAGTGCTCAGCAGCGGCCAGGGGCTGTGCCGGTAGAAGGTCGCGCGCAGGCGGATATGGGTGCTGGGGATCGCCCCCGTCCCATCGGCGTGTTGCAGCCCGATCCAGAGCCCATCGTGGACACGGCTCAACGGCTTGTTGATGAAGCCTTCCATCATCGCGCCTTTGGGGTAGGAGTACCAGAGCCGGTTGAACTCCCCGGTCTGGATCTCGCCGTCGTTGACCACGCCGTTACCGTTCTTGTCGATCCAGAGCCGCCCATCCCCGTTTTTATCCTGCCAATCATAGGCCAGCAGGCGCCAGGTGTTATTCCAGTAGAGCCAGGGCGAATTGGGGGCGCTCTGCGTGAACTCGGTATAGCTGAAGACCGCCTGGACGCGCATGAGGTCGGTGTTGGCCGGGATCACCCCGGTGAGGTCCTGCAGGTAGTCGGGCCGGGTGAAGCTGCTGCCGGACTCCAGCGTGTTGCTGGTGGTCAAGGTCCAGTCGTAATGCCCAACCTCCAGGAGCTGGTCGCCGCCGACGGTGGCGTTCACCGGGCTGCCGGTCGGATTGGTCAGGGTCAGCGTCGTGCTCGCCGTGTCGCCCGGGCGGACATAGCCGGCGAAGGCCGGCGCGCTTTGCCCGGGCGCCCAGCGCATGGGGGAGACCTGGATGCCGCTCGTGCCGGCCGCCAGGTTCACCAGCCGCAGGCCGTCGACCAGCCCGGCACCCTGCGAGAAGCTGCCATAATTGAGGTCGCGCGCCGACGAGGTCAGCAGCTCCCGCGCGGTGCCGGCATCCGGCCAGTGGCCGGTCGCCTGGCGATACGCCTGGTAGCCCAGGGCCAGCACGCCCGCCGTGACCGGGGTGGCCATGCTCGTGCCGCCCCAGATATCGTAGGCGTTCACGCCGTCGCGGGAGTAGTTCAGCGCGTCATCGGCCGTTCCCCAGGCGCCCACCGCGACGACGGCCGGGCCGGCGTTGCCCAGGATCGACGGTCCCCGGTCGGACCAGGGCTGGATATCGCCCCAGGTGATATCCAGGGTGGACGAGATCGGGTCGAAGACGGTGGTCTCGGCGTACTGGGTCGCGGCCCCCACGGGGATCACGTTCGCCGCGGTGGCGGGGGCCGTCTGGCTGCCGTAGCCGGGGCCGCCGTTGCCCATGGCGACCACGTAGCTGAGCTGGGGGTTATCCTGTTGCAGAGCGGCCAGGTAGCGCGATTGGAAGTCCCAGCCGTTGTCCACGCCGCCGTCGAAGCCGTAGCTCATCGAGGCGATCTGCGGCGCATCGGTGGTGCCGCCGCGGCCATCCAAGCCATAGGTCACCAGGGCATACGCATCGTAGATGGCCATCCCCCCGCGGTAGACGTTGCCGACCGCGATCAGCTTGGCGTCGGGCGCCATGCCCTGGACCATGCCGCCGATGCCCGGGGGCTTGAAGGGCGGACGCAGGCCGCCGTTCGGGCCGTCGATCACGCCCTGGGCGACGATCGAGGAGGCACAGGCGGTGCCGTGGTGCTCATCGTAGTCGTAGGAGCCCATCATGGCCACGAGCGTGCCGTTATCGGGGGCCGGGAGCCCGTAGAGCCAATCGCTGCCCGGAACAGCGTGCTGCCCGTCGGCGATGAAGTAGAGCATGCCCGTCGAATAGTCGGGCACGCCGTCCCCGTTGACGTCGAGGCCGCCCACCTCGTGCCCTTTGCGCAGCACGATCGCGGTGCGCAGGTCCCGACTATTACGCAGATCGACATAGACCGTGTCGTAGACCCCGGGCTGCTGGGTGTCGGCGAGGACGACGACCGGATACTCGCCGTAGACGTCGAAGGAGAGGTGCTCGTCGGGGAAGATCCCGATGTGGTAGATCCCGCTCTTGCTGGTACCCGGCATGTGGTAGGTGTGGACGATCGGGTTCATACCGTTCCCGGTCGCCGTCACGGTCTGGAAGCTACCGGTCTCGCCGTGGATCGTCGCCGAGGTATCGATATACCAGGAGCCATACGCCTGGATGGCGTTATTGATATCGCCGGTGATGCCGTTGGCCAGCAGCTCCATCGAGGTGGGGTCGTAGGCCAGCGGCCAGCCGTAATACGGGGAGTGGGGGTCTTCCACGCGGGCAAAGGTGTTTTGCAGGTCGGGGTGGCCGAAGTCCACGCCGGAGTCAATCACCGCGACTTTGACGCCGCCGCCGCGATACCCGGCCTGCCACGCCGGGCGCACGTCCTGGATGTCGACCGTATGCCAGCTGTCCGGATTTTGGACCGCCGGATTTTGGATTTTGGATTTTGGATTTTGGATTGGCGAGGAGTTGGGGGCGAGATTGGGGGCGGGGGGTTGGCCGGCGCGGGCGGGGTTCTGGATATGGGCATGGTCGGGGCGGCCGCCGTGCATGCCTGGGAGCTCGTTGGGCACCGGGAGTGTCGGCGGGGCGCCGGACAGCACGGCGATCACGTTGGCCGGCCGAGCTAGGGCGCCGACCTGGCCCGCGGCGGCCCGGCCACTGGTGAAGACCAGGCCATGGGCGTCGGGCCGGCGCGATAACGCGTTGTGTAACACCCCGGCGGGCGGGGCGCCCTGGCTGACGACAATCACCGGCAGTAAGGTGTCCGGCTGGGTGCTGGCCGCCACGGCCTGGCGTAAGGCGGGGGCGATGCGGGCTGCCGTGGCATCGCCGGCACTACTGATCCGGGGCGCGCCGAGCGCCTGGACCGGCGGCGGGCTGCCGGCCACGGCCGGCGGGGGCGCCCCGGGCTGGGCGAGGATCACGAGGAGCCCCGTAAGCAGGAGGACGCTGGCCGGCCAACGCGACCGTAGCTGACGGATCGATGGAAGAGGCATAGGGGGTATCCTTTTCGTGCTTGCCGCCCGGGTCCGGCACGTGTGGCCGCGGCCGTCCGGACGCGGAGGGAGGAGGTTGCTGGAGTTGGAATACGACTCACCGCTGACACTATTATACCAGCATCGCCAACTGCGCAAAAGAGCCGCGAAGCCACGCTTCGCGGCTCTTTGGTCGTATGGGGTGTCGCACCGTGGGGCGCTACACCGGGGGCGGCCCGGGTTAGGGCACCGGGGCCGGCGGGGTGCAGTCGGCACCGGCGGTGATCGAGAGATAGACGATCTTGGCGATCTGGCCGCGGGTGGCCGGGTTGTACTGGCGGAAATACGGGCGGTGGGTGCCGTCGCAGGGCTCGCCGGGGCCGCCACAGCTGTAGCCCGAGATCACGCCGTGGCAGTAGGCCGTCGCCACGAAGGTGTAGAAGGCGGTGCCGGGCAGCACGTCCGTGAAGCTAGAGGTCGCCGGGGTGACCAGCGCCCAGCCGGCGGCCACGATGTCGATCTTGCTCAACTGGCCGCGCGTGACGTTGGCGTAGGGGTGGAAGTACGGGCGGTGGGCGCTGTCGCACGGCTCGCCCGGGCCGCCGCAGTTGTAGCCCGAGACGATCGTGTCGGCCGCCGCCGTCTCCACGACGGCGAAGAAGGGGTTGCTCGGCGGCACGTCGGCGAAGGTGTTGTTGCCCCCCGCGGGGGTGACAATCGGCTTAGCGAAGCCGAGGACGACGATCTTGACCTGCTGGGAGCGCGTCGTATTGTTATACGGGCGGAAGCTGACCGTCCCGTCGCCGTTGCTGTAGCCGCTGATCACGCC
>DATGEF010000366.1:0-7040 GCA_035310405.1 Chloroflexia bacterium
TTCAGGCGGACCTGGGTGCCGGGCGGCAGGTTCTCCAGCCGCTTGAGCAGCTCTTCTGTGGGTTCCCGCAAGCCAACGTCGATGGTATAATCAGCGGGCTGCATAGCACGCCTCCGAGGTTAACTCCCGTTAAGTTGCCGAGCCAGGACGTCCGGCACCGTGGCCAGGGCGGCATCCAGCTTGCTGGCGTCGCGGCCCCCGGCTTGTGCCACGTCCGGCTTGCCGCCGCCCCCGCCGCCGACCACGGCGGCCACATCCTTGAGCAAGCGGCCCGCGTGCGCGCCCCGTCCGACGGCATCTGCGGTAGCCATGGCCACTAACGACGGCTTTCCATCAATAATCGTGCCCAGCACGACCACGCCGTGCTGGAGCTTGTCCCGTAGGTGATCGGCAGCCTCGCGCAGGCTCTCCGCGCTCGCCGCCTCGCTACGCCCGGTGAGCAGTTGCACGCCCTGGACATCCTGGACCTGCTGGCTGCTGCCCCCGGCGGCCCCGGTTGCGATCTGGCGCTCCAGCGCGGCCACCCGCTTTTGCGCGCTCTTTAGCCCATCCTGCAAGGCGGCGATCTGCGCCAGCAGGCGGTCGGGCGGCACCTGCACCGCGCCCGCGGCCTGGGCCAGCAGCGCGGTCCGGCTCTCGACCCAGAGAACGGCGCCCCGGCCCGTCACGCATTCGATCCGGCGGACGCTGCTCCCGATCGACCCTTCGCTGGTGATAAAGCAGGCGCCGATCTGCCCCGTGCGCTGGACATGGGTGCCCCCGCACAGCTCCCGGCTCTCGAAGCCGGGGATATGCACCACCCGCACCTCGCTGCCATACTTTTCGCCGAACAGGGCCATGGCCCCGGTCGTCAGCGCCTGCTGATAGGGCAACACTTGCCACTCGACCGGGTAGTCGGCGATGACCTGGTCGTTGATGATGCGCTCGATGCGGTCCAGATCGGCCCGGGGGATGGACGCATTATGCGAAAAGTCGAAGCGTAGGCGATCGGGGGCGACCAGCGAGCCGGCCTGCTGCACATGGGTGCCCAGCACGTCGCGCAGGGCTTTGTGCAAGAGGTGGGTCGCCGTGTGGTTGCGCATGATATCCCAGCGCACGCCCTCCTGGACGGTCGCCTCCACCGCCTGGCCCACGGCCAGGCGGCCGCTGTCGACCGTGCCGTAGTGGACAAAGACCCCGCCCACCGGCTTGCGGGTATCGCGCACCGTCAGCCGGCCGTCGTCCCAGGTGAGCACGCCGCGGTCGCCGATCTGGCCCCCGCCTTCGGCATAGAAGGGGCTGCGATCGAGGATCACTTCGACCTCCTGCCCGGCCTCGGCCTGCTCGACGCGTGTGCCGCCGCGGACGATCCCGAGCACCCGGGCGGGCGCCCGCAGGCCGTTGTAGTCATAGCCCAGGAACTCGGTCGGCGTGGGACTGATCTGCTGGTAGAGCTCTTTGTCCCCCTTCTCGCCGTGGGTGAAGGTGGCGTGGGCGCGGCTCGTCTCCTGCTGCTGGCGGAAGGCGGCCTCATAGCCCGCCCAATCGCCTTGCAGGCCCCGGTCGCGGACCAGGTCCTGGATCAGGTCGCGCGGCAGGCCGAAGGTATCGTACAGGCGGAACAGCTCACCGCCCGGGACAACCTCGCCCTCGTGGGCCCCGACCGTGATCGCCTCAAAGCGGGTCACGCCGGCGACCAGGGTGCGGCTGAAGCTCTCTTCTTCGGTGCTGATCGTGCGCAGGATAAACTCGCGGCGGGCGAGAATCTCCGGGTTGTCCGCGCCCATGATCGCCAGCACGACACCGGCGATCTCGCCCAGGAAGGGGCGCTCGATGCCGAGCAGCCGCCCGTGGCGCATGGCGCGGCGTAAGACCCGCCGCAAGACATAGCCGCGCTCGGACGGCCCGGGCTGCACGCCGTCGCCGATCAGGAAAGTGCCGGCGCGGGCGTGGTCGGCGATGACGCGATAGGAGGCGATCTGGACGGCCATCTGGGCCTCGTCCTGGCCGCTGGTCGCGCGGATCTGGTCCATGATCGGGACAAACAGGTCGGTCGCGTAGTTGCTGTCCTTGCCCTGCAAGATCGCGGTGACGCGCTCCAGCCCGGCGCCCGTGTCGATCGACGGGCGGGGCAGGGGCTCCAGCACGCCGCCGGCCCGCTGCTCGAATTGCATGAAGACGAGGTTCCAGAGCTCGATGAAGCTCTCCTCGTCGTCTTCGGGGTTGTGGCCGGGCTGGCCGACGCGCTCCGGGTGGTAGTCCCAGAAGATCTCGGAGCAGGGGCCGCAGGGGCCGGTCTCGCCCATCGCCCACCAGTTGTCCTTGGCGCCGCGCCGGGTGATCCGCGCGGCCGGCACGCCGGCGACTTCCTGCCACAGGTGGAACGCGTCGTCGTCGTCGCTATAGACGGTGGGCCAGAGGCGATCGGGGGGCAGCGCCCAGACGTCGGTAAAGAGGCGCCAGGCGAAGCGGATCGCGTCGCGCTTGAAATAATCGCCGAAGCTGAAGTTGCCGAGCATCTCAAAGAAGGTATGATGGCGCGGCGAGGGGCCCACCGTCTCCAGGTCATTGTGCTTGCCGCCGGCCCGCATACAGCGCTGCACCGTCACGGCCCGCTTATAGGGCCGGCTTTCGACCCCGGTGAAGACATCTTTGAACTGGTTCATCCCGGCGTTGGTAAACAGTAGCGACTGATCCTCGCCTGGGGGCACGAGCGCCGACGAAGGCACATGGGTATGGCCTTCCTGTTCAAAAAAATCGACGAAACGCGAGCGGATCTCGCGGCTACTCAACATGCGCGCCTAGCCTCCGTTACAATTTTATGTCAAATTGCGCTTATTGTCAACAGCAACAGCTATTTTGGCCCGGGATCGCGCCCAAGGTAAACGATCCCAGGATGAGTATAAGGATGGCCGGAACGCATGTCAAGCCGGCGAGTCGGCAGTCGGCAGTCGGTAGTCGGCAGGCGGTAGTAAGTGTAGGCATGGAGACGGGGGGCGGGGGTGGGCGCAATACTGCGCCAATAAGTGGCCCAGCGTGGGCGGGCGCCCGCCCCATGGAGCCCGCGTAGGCGGGCGGCGTCGCCGCAGCGTGCGCCGCCTGGCTGCCTCCCCTTTGGGGATTTTGAGCGTAGCGCAGAATCTGTCGAGGCGCGTATCGGTAGGGGGACGGATTCTTCGCTCCGCTCAGAATGACAGGATCTCAGAATGACAGGATCTCCTGGGTCGCCAAGTGGCACGCTAACGCGAGCCCGGCCGTTCATTCTTTACAGACCCTGCATCCCCCACCCCCGACCCCGCGCCCGGGCCGGCGGGGGACTTAGGGGCGCGGGGCTTGCGCGTCCAGGTCGGTCTCGAACTCGGTGAGCGCGTCGTCGCCTTCGGCCCATTTATCCAGCCCCACGCCGACGTCTGACGGGCGATCATCGCTGGTGGCCTGCTGGTAGATGCGGGCCGCCTCGTCGATCAGGACGGTCGCCAGGCGGTAGAGGGCGTGGACCAGGCGGAAGCGGGCTGGGGGCTTGATCGACCGGGCCTGATCGGCGAAGGTTTGCAGCACCAGGGCAATACGCACCAGGTTGGCATATTCGTCGCGCACCGCCGATTTCTGGATCTGGCTCGATTGCGCCCGGTAGAAAGCCATTTGCGTGCGGACGGTCGTCAGGTAGATCTGCTCCTCGGTCGTGAGGCCCGATCCCGAATTCGTCTGGCCCGCATCGGCTTGCTGGCCCCGGCCGCGTCCCGGCGGGGGGGCGGGGGGGGCTTCCATGACGGCGCCCCCATCGCCGTCGGCAGAGAAGAGCAGGGGCGGTAAATTGCGCATTGCGTAAACCCTCCTATAACAGTAACCAGTAGCCGCTAGTCGTGTCCAACCGGGGCATTATAGCACAGGCGTGGGCGCTCCGGGGATCTCAGGCCAGCACATGCCGCGCTTCGCCCCCGGTGCCTTCCAGGCGCAATACGCCCTGCTTGCGCAGGCGCTGCAATTTGGGCTTGACTTGCGCGTACGACGTGCCCAGCAAGCGCTCGAGATCCTCTTTGCCGATCGATCCATGCTCCTGTACATACGCGACGATCTTCTCTTCGTCGGGATCGGTGCCGCCGGGGGCCTCCGGCTCCGGGGCCTCGGCGGCAGGCGCCTCTTCGCCGTCGAGCGCCGGGAGGGCGCTCGCGCCGGGCACGATCACCGGAAGGGCGCCCCCGTGCAGGGTATAATAGGAGCGTTCCCCATCGCTATGCTCGTCGAGCAGGCCCACCTGGACCAGGCTGCGCAGCTCGCGATGCGCGGTCACGGCGTCGATCTCGTTGAGGCGCTGGTAATCGTTGATCCCCATTTGCGCGTTATGCCGTAAGTAGGCCAGCCCCGACCGTTTATGCTCGCCCAGCGGCTGGCCCGGTAGCTCGTCCAGCCAGGCGGTGGTCTCCGGATTCATCAGCGGATGGTTACGTAAGACGACCCAGAACGACGTGCGCTTATCCTGTAAGCGGGGCGGCTCCAGGTTGGCCTCGCGCATCGACGCGATAATGGCCCGGATGCCGCTGCCCCGGTTTTCGGCGAAGCGGAAGTCCTCCATCAGGCGCATCAGGACCCGGTTGCGCGTCGACTGCTCTTCTTCGATCGTCATCTCGGTCACGGTGCCGTAGAGGCCGCCCGGGCTCTGGATCTCCAGGCGGTCGGCGAAGAGGCGGATCTGGACATAGCTGCCCCGCGCGCGCGGGCTGTAATCGCGGTGCACGACGGCGTTGATCAGCGCCTCGCGGACGGCCTCCAGCGGGTACTCCGGGGTATCCGTGCGCCGCAGCCCCCGGATCACGCTGCTCTTGCGGATGCTGGCCAGCAGATGATTGGTCGCGTTCTCGATCAGGTCGGGGATGGCGCCCTCGAATTTGCGATTGTCGATGAAGCGCTCGCCGCGTGGCGATTTCTCGTGCTCGGTCGTGCCGTAATAGTGCAAGAAGGTGATCACCAGCTGCGGCTCGAACGCCTGGGGATACTTGCCGAACATCAGCAGGCCGGCCAGCGTGGGGCGCGCGATCCCCGCGACATGCTGGATGATATTCCGCTGGCTGAGCATCCGCTCCTGGGCCACGTCGAGGGGCGGGCCGGGGGGCGGGGCGGACTTGCCCAGGTAGTCGGCGATGCGCCCCCGGTCGAGGTCGTCGAGGGTGGCGCCGAGGACCGGCTCGGCGTCGAACACCGCCGGGCCGCGCGCGCTCAGGTAGCCAAAGACTTCATAATCGTTCAGCAGCTGGTTCGCATGGCCGCTGCGGACATAGGAGCCGCGCTGTAAGCCATCCGGCTTGTAAAAGGCGGGCTTGAGGTCGGCCGGGATTTCCGGGATGGCCACGCCGACAATCAGCTTGCCCTCCAGCTCCACCACGGTGATTTTCGGTTGCAGCGCCGGCTCGATCTGCGTGGTCGCCAGGCGGACAACATCGGTCTGTAATTGCCAGGCATTGCCGACCCCGGTTACCGCAAAGTTATTGTTGTCGTCCAGGCCAAAGAGCAGCACGCCCCCGCCGGGCCGGTTGGCAAACGCGGAGAGGGGCTCGAACAGGCGGGCCGGGGTGGCCTCGCGGGCCGCCTGCACCGCCACGCCTTCCAGGTCACCGCGCTGGAACTGCATGGCGGCCACGAGATGCAAGAGGTCCTCCTGAGTCATACCCTGGCGGACGATCTCGCTCACGGACGGCGGCGCCACCTCGGCGGGCGGCGCGGCCGGCGGGGCGGGCAAGAGCGCGGCCGGGGCCGGGGGTGGCGCACTCGCCGCCACGGCGGGCGGCAGGTCGGCCGGCGCGGCCGGCGCTTCGGCTGGCGGCGGGAGGGGCGGGGGCACTTCGACGGGGGGGCTACTCGCGCGGGGCGGCCGGGCGATTACGGACGGCGCCGACGGCTTCGTGGGGGACGTCGCCGTGCCCTTCGCGGCACGGGTGTCGTCCACCGCAAAGCCATAACTGCGCGCGACGCTGGCCGTCACCGGATCGGCGGACACGACGGTGATCGTGAACTGCCGGCTTTTCGCCGTATCCCGCAGCAGCTTGTAATCGCGCAGCTTCCACGCGCCGAGGGCGCCCAGGGGCACGAGCAGGCGGACGGGCATCCCGGCCGGCAACGGCCGCAGCCGCTCGACCAGGTCCTCTGCCGACTCCTGGGGGCCGACCTCCAGACTGTTGTCGTCGCTTTCCGGTTCGGCCGCCACCGGGGGTGCGCTTACCCCCGCCGCAGACGCCGGCCCGACCGCGGGTGCGGCGGGGGCCACCGGCAACGCCAGCGCGTCGGGGCGGCCGGCCGGGGCGACCAACTCCGGCTCCTGGGTCGCGCTCAGGGGTACGGCCGGAGCGGCTTCTTCAGCGGCCGGCGGGCCGGCGGCCGGCTCCGCGGGGGGCGCCGCGGTCAGCTCGCCTGGGGCGGCGGGCACCGCCGCGACGGCCGGCTCGGCCAGATCGGCGGCGTCCGAGGGTGCTGCCACCTCGCTCGGGGCGGCGGGCACCGCCGCGACGGCCGGCTCGGCCAGATCGGCGGCGTCCGGGGACGCTGTCCCTACCTCGCTCGGGGCGGCGGGCACCGCCGGGATGGCCGGCTCTGTTGCCTCGGCGGCATCCGGCCCCGCCGCAGCCACCGCGTCTGATGCGGCCTCTATCTCCCGGGTGCTAGCCTCCAGGTCGGCCGGCGCGGCGGGCGCTGCTTCCGCGCCCGGGCTGGTGGGCACCATCGCGACGGCCGGCTCTGTTGGCTCGGCGGCATCCGGGGCCGCGGCAGCCGCCACGTCCGGTGCGGCCTCGGCCTCCAGGGTGTTAGCCGCCACATCGGCCGGCGCGGCGGGTGCTGCTGCCGCGCCCGGGCTGGTGGGCACCATCGCGACGGTCGGCTCTGTTGGCTCGGCGGCATCCGGGGCCGCGGCGGACGCCGCGGCCGGTACGGCCTCTATCTCCAGAGTGCTAGCCGCCACATCGGCCGGCGCGGCGGGTGCTGCTTCCGCGCCCGGGGTGGCGGGCACCATCGCGACGGCTGGCTCTGTTGCCGCGGCGGCATCCGGGGCTACGGCGTCCGGTACGGCCTCT
>DATGEF010000367.1:0-7678 GCA_035310405.1 Chloroflexia bacterium
CGCCCTTCGTGGCCAGTGTGCCGAGCAGGCTCGCGTCGACGTCCGCGCCCAGGCCGACCGTGGAGAGGGTAATATGCGCCGTGTCCATGCGGCGCAGCAGACCCTCGTAGTCGCCCCCTTCCGACTGCCCATCGGTCAGCAGGACGATATGTTTGCCGCGGGCGGTGCTCTTCTCCAGGGCGCCGACCGCCTCGGCCAAACCCGCATAGATATAGGTGCCGCCGCCCGGGCCCACCCCGCCGATCTTGGCCCGTAAGCTGTTAGGGTCGCCCAGCTTCTGCAGGGGTACTACCCAGTTGGCTTCCGTATCGAAGGTGACCACGCCTACCGAGTCCTGCCCGTTGAGCTGGTTGACGGCCTGGAAGGCGGCTTCCTTGGCCAGCTCGATCTTGGCGACGCTCGCGCCGGCGCCGCTGCCGCCCTGCGTTTCGGCCATGCTGCCCGATCGGTCGATGACCAGCACCATGGCCACCGCCGGGATCTCGAGCTGCGACGGCAGGTCCATGGTCACCGGCAACAGCTGCTCCAGGACGCTGCGCGAATAGCCGCCGGCCCCGTAGCTTTCCTCGCCGCCGACAACCACCAGCCCGCGGCCGAGATCCCGCACATAGGTCTGCAAAGCTTCCTGCCCGCCCGTGGGCAGGGCGGGCAGCGGCACGTCGACCAGCACGACGGCCTCGTAGCCGGCCAGCTGGGTGAGGTCCAGCGGCAAGGCGGCGGCGGCCACCAGGTCCGTATCCAACCCGGCGGCCGCCAGCGCCCCGCGGAGGGCGGTGGCCTCCACGGGGTGGCCCTCGACGAGCAGCACGCGCGGCTTCCCGGCGACAAAATTATAGGCCGTATAATGGTTATTCTCAGCCCGCGTGTCGGCGCCGGCCGGCGGGGTGATCTCGACCCGGTAGCTGTGGAAGCCCTTGCCCGCGCCCACCACGGGCTGCACAAACGTGGTCGTCCCGGCACTCAGCTGGACCTCCTGGGTGCCCAGGGGGACGCCATCGGCCAGCAGGCGGAGGGTGACGCTGGTCGCGCTGGTGCTGCGTAAGGTGATGCGCAGGTCGAAGCGCTCGCCCTCGCGGGTTGTGCCCGGCGCCTCCAGATTGTCGACGAGCACTTCCCGGCCCGGTGGCGGGGTCAGCGGCACCACGTCCAGATGGACGCCGCGCGCGGCGGCGAGCCGGGCCGCGCTTTCCGCACTGTCCAGGTTTTCGTTGCCGTCCGAGAGGAGCACCAGGCGGCCCTGGGCGTCGGGCGGGAAGAGCGCGGTGCCCAGGCGGATGGCCGCGGCCAGGTTGCTGAAGGTACTGGCCGGCTTGCTGGCGACTTCGGGCAAGGTGCGGTCGGCGCTCAGGGGCCGATCGACCACCGCCTCGGCGCCAAAGGCGACCACCGCGGCCTGGTCCGTCTTGCCCATGGTGGCCAGTGCCGCGCGCGCGAACTCCACCGCGGCATCCTGCTGCGTAGCGGGCACGCTATCCGAGCGATCCAGCAGGAAAACCACGGCCAGGTTATCGACCGCCTGCACCACCTGCGTGCCGGCCACGGCCAGCGCGAGCAAGGTCAGCAGCACCAACCGCAGCCCCACGCTCCAGCGCCGGCGGGCCCGCGACAGCGCCGCCCTGCTGCCGCGGGCGGCCAGGACTGTCAGGGGCAATAGGCCCAGTAACAGCAAGCCTAGTGGTTGGGTAAAATTTACGCCCATCGTGTCCTTCTAACGCGTCCGCTGGAGCTGCACGCGGTAGGGCGCGACTTCGGTGGTCGCGGGGGCCAGGGCCGCGATGACCAGCACAGCCTGGTGGACGCTGCTGCCCAGGCCCGGGATCGTCAGCGTGCCATGCCCGCGCTCGTCCACGGCCAGGGTCTCGATTTTGACGTCGTGGGCGCCATTGCCATACTCCAGGGCGGCCACGAACCAGCCTTGGGGCACCACATTGGCGACCCGGGCCCAGCCGGCCGCCTGCCAACCGCCATCGTCCGTCTCGGCATCGGTCTGGTAGCCGATCTCCGGGATGCTGATATCGTCGATCGCCCAGCTTGGGTCGTTGAAGCCTTCGTCCGTGATGTACTCGAAACGCACCCGCACGGTATGGCCGGCATAGGGCGTGAGATCGATCTGCTCATGGACCCAGCTGGCCGGCGCGGTGCTTTTGGGATCGTGGCCGCTGTGGCCGGTGTAGCCGTGCCCATAATTCGCGCCGTTCGGGTTCGTATCGGTGGTGTGATCCGTCTTCTGGGTCGTCCAGGTCTTGCCGCCGTCCGTGGAGACTTCGGTGTAGCCATAGTCGAAGTCGCCCTCGATCATGTACCAGGTCCAGAAGTCGAGCGTGGCGTGCGGCACCCGGGTGAGATCGAAGCTGTGGGTCAGCGTGGTATCCGCCGAGTCGCGCCGGTTGCTGTACCAGAAGCGGTGCCCGGAGTGCGGCTGGGTGGTGATCAAGGGGGCCGTCGGCGCGCCCTGGAAGTCGATCACGGTATCGCCACCGCCGCGCTCCAGGGACACATAATCGGCCCCGTATTGGTGGACATCGCCATTGACCGTGGCCGGATAGCGGATGACGCGCTTATCGAGGGTCACATGCCCGGTCAGGGCGGGGTAGGCATAGCGGCCGGCGCCCACGGCCGGGTCGTTCACATAATTGGCCACGACCCAGTCTTTGAACACGTCCGGGAAGCCGAGGGCGGACCCCTGGCGCTGCAGCGCCCCGCTGATCGCTTCGGGGCCCGTGCCCGGCGAGGCCATCAGCGCCTTGAGGAAGTCAGCGCCCCCATAATGCGCCATCATATAGCGGATAAAGAGAAACGCGGCGCCGTAATGCACCCGCTCGGGCTGCGGGCTCCAGCCGGTGAGCTGGACATCGGGGTTGTCCCGGAAAGCGATGTCGGCCCCGCCCACATCGTAGTTGTTCAAGGCCATGGCGGTCTCGGCGCAGCCCTCGTCGATCCAGATATCGCGATTCCGCTGCACGTTCCAGTGGATCATGTGCTGGAACTCGTGGGCCAGTACCCCTTCAAAATAATTGAAAGGGCCGGGCATGGCCTCCGGCTTAACAGCGATGTAGATCATTTCGCGCTCGTTGCTGTACTGGTTCACCTGGCGCACATACTCGTCGGCCGAGGAGAAATAGCCGCCCACGCCCGGGATATTGGCCGTGAGGATGGTGATATGCGGGTCGCCGTCCACGCCCGGGCTCCATTCGCTGCCGAAGTACTGGTGGTTCGTGGGATAGATATGGTCTTCAAAGTTGGTGGCCGAGTCCCGCAGGTAGCCCAGGTTGACGTCGAGCCCGTTCTGCACATACCAGTAGGCGTGGTCGGTCACCAGGCGCACGGTCGCGCTGATCGGGATATTGTCCTTTTCCTTGATGCGGGCCAGGTTGAACTGATCAATATCGCCGACGTGTCGATCTAAGGGTGTCGTGCGGGCGACGTGGGCGATCGGGGTATCGGTCTGGAGGCGCAGGGCCGCGGTGAGGGCATATTCGTCGTTGCCCGGGATCGCCGCGTGGGCCAGCGCGGCGGCGGTGCTCTGCGCATCCTGCAGCGTGGCGGCCAGATTCGGCGGCGGGTGGTCCAGGTCGGTGTGGCCGCCCAGGCTCAGCGAGCTCAGGGCCAGGGCCAGCAAAAGCAGCGCGAAGATCGAGGTGGCCCGGAACATGATCTGCGCCTCCTTTGAACACAAAAGCCCACAGCACTGATTGCCGTGGGCCTGGATAGTGGTCGGGGAGAGAGGACTTGAACCTCCGACCTCAGCGTCCCGAACGCTGCGCTCTAGCCTAGCTGAGCTACTCCCCGGGGAACCGTGTGCCGTTAGACACGCCCCAGATTATACCAGAAGCCCTCCGACTTGTCAACCGCGATCCACCGGCGATCTCGACCGCCACAGCCCGGCGCTGGTCTGACGGTTACAGACGGGCCCCCCTTGCCGCCAACTGGTCCAGGACGGTCGCCAGGAGCTCTTCGAGCTCAAACGGCTTGTACACGACCGCCACCTGGTGCTGTTGCAACTCCGCGGCGAGGCTTTGCACCTCCTGGACGGCGGCCGTGCAGAGGATCAGCGGGATATGCGCCGTCGCCGGGTCGGCGCGGAGCTGTTGCCAGAGGTGCGGTCCCTCCATTTGGGCGCCCAGCAGATAGTCGAGGATGACCAGGTCAGGGGCCAGTTGCTTAATGGGCTCCAGGGTAGGCAGCGGCTGCGCCCAGGTCGTCACCCGGTACCCGTCTTCCGTGAGGATCTCGTCCAGTAATTCGAGCAGGGCGGCGGAGTCGTCAATTACCAGGATCCGTGCGTCCATACGTGCGGGTTCGCTCCTCCGGCGTACTATTAATGCGGCATGCGGGTACGCCTGTGCTCGCTGCTATTATACCATATTACGAGCAGCAGGCACGCCGACGTCGACGGGCAGCGCCTGGATCGCGTTGTTGACATAGCCGAGGCGGTTCCAGGGGGCGATTTCCGGCTGGGTGTGGCCTGCGCTATCGGTCGCGCGGGCGCGCACAATATGCCGGCCGGGGGTCGCCGCCCACGTATAGGTCCAGGGCTGCCAGGTATGGGGCGCGACCGGGCCCTCCAGCTGGGCCGGCTCCCACGGCCCGTCGTCGACCTGCACGGCCAGCGCCGTGATCGGGCCGTCTCCCGACCAGGCGACCCCGGCCACACGCTGCCGCCCCGCGGCGATCACGGCCCCAGCGGCCGGCGCGGTGATCAGCGACTTGACCTGCATCGTGCGCAACGGCGGTTGCGTGGCCGCGCCCGGCACGTCCATAATGTAGCGCTCGGCCTGGTAATAGCCGGTGAAGGGGGTCTCCAGGGCCACGATGCGCACCAGCCACTTGACCGAGGCGACGCCGTACCAGTCGGGCACCAGGAGCCGCACGGGCCCCCCGTGCGCGGCGGGCAGGGGCGCGCCGTTCATCTCGTAGGCCAGCAGGACGTCGGGCGCGAGGGCGTCGGCCCGCGGCAGTGACCGCGCGAAGACCCGCCCGTCGGTCGCGCCGCCGCTCGTGTCGCGGTCGGCGCCCTCGAACAGCACCTCGACCGCCGTGGGCGGCAATCCGGCGGCGTCCAGCACGTCGCGCAGGGCGGCGCCCCGCCAGGTCCCCGTGCTGAGCGCCCCACTGCCCCACGGCTCGCCGGTCGGCAGCGGGGTGAAGCCGGTGCGGTCATTGCCGGCGCATTCCAGGGTGGCCGACACACTGTGCGCCGGCAAGGCCTGGAGATCGGCGCAGGTCCACACGCGAGCCTGGCGCACCGCGCCCTCGACGGCCAGGCGCCAGCCGGCGGCGCTCAACGCCGGGACCGCATAATTGCTGCGCACATAGAAGAGCGGGGTCGGCGTGAGCGGGGCGGCGAGCGCGCTCATCGGCGCCTCGGCATTAAAGGGCTCCTGTTTGACGACGACGAGCTCGGCGGCGCTGGGCGCCCCGGGCGCGGGCAGACGCGCGGGCATCCCCCGTCGGCCTCCCGGGGTGGCGACCTGGTCGGACATAAATCAATACTCCTGTGGTTTAATCGTGCCTACGCGTGTAAGCTCGCATGGCGGTTCGGTGCTTGTCGGGTGGCTAGTGCAAGTGCCAGCCACCCCGTGGGTCATCGCTGAGCGAGGAGTGAGCACCCCCAGGTGCGAACGCGGGTGGAGCAACGTTCGCACGTCGGCGTGCTCACTCCTCATCACCCCAGGGGTCGCTTGCGGCCGCACTAGAGTCTTAGAGCCGCACACGGAACGGGCCCAGCCGCAGGCCCGCGGCGCCCATGATCGCGCCGACGACGAGCATCCCCAGGCCCACCAGCAGCCAAAAGGTCTGCCCGGTCATGAAGCTCCCGGGCAGGATACCGGCGCCCTGCAGGGTGAAAATGGCGCCGATCAGGATCACTAACACGCCCACGCCGACCAATACTCGTCGCATCCCACTCTCCTTGTCCTACCCCGCCATGGGTCCCCTTGTAAACCAGCCTACGGCCGAATACGCTGCTATTATCGCTGCTTAACGGCTTTTGTGCCAGCCCTTGCGCCCCCACAGAGCATCGGCCGGCCGGAACCGATCTACGGCCGAATACGCTGCTATTATCGCTGCTTAACAGCTTTTGCGCCAGCCCTTGCGCCCCCCCCATAGGGCTGTGTCAAAGTCGGCGTCACCGTCGGCGGGCGAGGAACTTGTCATTCTGAACGCAGTGAAGAATCCGTCTCTGATACGTGGAGACGGACTCTTCGCTGCGCTCAGAGTGACACGATCCCGAGTTGGCCACAGCCGTGCCCCAGCGCCCCTGCTCCACCCCCCAGCCTTCCTTCATCCGTAGGACAAGGCTCTGCGCCCCTGGTAACGCAAATGGTAACGCAAATGGTAACGCAAACGGTATCGCTCCGGGCTTGTATCTCCCCGTCAATGGGGCTAGCATGACTACAGGACTACTGGCCCACCCGGAGCGCGAGAGGAGCAAATGATGCACCGACAGATCTGGCTTTACCTCTTTGCCGGGATCTCTGGGTTGTTGCTCGCCGCTCCCGCGCCGGACCGCGCAACTGCCGGCGCTCTCCTGGCCACGCCCTCAATTTCTGGAGGAGGCGCAAGATGAACCACAAGAGACTGGCGGCAATCGCAATCATCGTGCTACTGGGTCTGCTTGGTATACTCGCGGCGCGCCCCGGCCTTGCGGCGCGCTCGAGCGATCAGCCGGGGCGCATCCCCGCGATGCGCGCCCAGCCGGCGGATCTGGCGGGGCGACGAGCAGCGCACCCGGCACCGCCCCACCTCGGCCTGGGCGCACTGGAGGCGTGGGCCAGGGCACTATTGCGGGCTCCCCGCGCCGGCCCCACGCCTGCGTCGCCCTTCAGCCTGGACACGGCCATTACCCTGCCGGGGGTGGTCGGGAGCAGCGTGGCGTGGGGGGACTACGACAACGACGGCCGCCTCGATTTCCTCCTCACCGGCTGTACCGACATCGCTTGCAGCGGCCCCCCCATCAGCCGCCTCTACCACAACGATGGCGGGGGCCGCTTCAGCCCGGCTCCCGGCCTCAGTCTGCCCGGGGTGTTCGAAGGCAGCGTGGCCTGGGGCGACTACGACAACGACGGCCGGCTCGACCTCCTGCTCACCGGCTGTACCGACTTCAATTGCCGCGGCCGTATCAGCCAGCTCTACCACAACGACGGCGGGGGCACCTTCAGCCTCGACACGGCCATCAGCCTACCGGGGGTGTACGGCAGCAGTGTGGCCTGGGGCGACTACGACAACGACGGCCGCCTCGACTTCCTGTTCACCGGCGTCACAGGCAGTGGCTACATCAGCCAGCTCTACCACAACGACGGCGGGGGCACCTTCAGCCTGGCTCCCGGCCTCAGCCTACCGGGGGAGTATTGGGGCAGCGTAGCCTGGGGCGACTACGACAACGACGGCCGCCTCGACTTCCTGCTCACCGGCTGTTACGACTCCGATTGCTACGGCCCCTTCAGCCAGCTCTACCACAACGACGGCGGGGGCACCTTCAGCCTGGCTCCTGGCCTCAGCCTGCCCGGGGTGGTCGGGAGCAGCATGGCGTGGGGCGACTACGACAACGACGGCCGCCTCGACCTCCTGCTCACCGGCTGTACCGACCGCTTTTGCGGCGGCTGCATCAGCCAGCTCTACCACAACGACGGCGGGGGCACCTTCAGCCTCGACACGGCCATCAGCCCGCCGGAGGTGG
>DATGEF010000368.1:0-11194 GCA_035310405.1 Chloroflexia bacterium
TACCGAGGCCGGCTATGTGGGCGAGGACGTCGAAAATATCCTCCTGCGGCTTTTGCAGGCCGCCGACCTCGATATCGCCCGCGCCGAAAAGGGGATTGTCTACATCGACGAGATCGACAAGATCGCCCGCAAGAGCGATAATCCCTCGATCACCCGCGATGTGTCCGGCGAAGGCGTCCAGCAAGCCCTGCTCAAGATTATCGAGGGCACCGTGGCCAATGTCCCGCCGCAGAGCGGACGCAAGCACCCCCACCAGGATTTCATCCAGATCGATACCAGCAATATCCTCTTCATTTGCGGGGGCGCCTTTGAGGGCCTGGAGGATATCATCTCCCGCCGCGTGGGCGGCGGCCGCGCGATGGGCTTCGGCCGCGCCCGCGACGAGGACGAGACGAAGACCGACGCCGCGATGCTGTCCCAGGTGATCCCCGAAGACTTGCTGAAGTATGGCCTCATCCCCGAGTTCGTCGGCCGCTTGCCTATGATTGTCTCGCTCGAACCCCTCGACAAGCCCACCCTGATGCGCATCCTCACCGAGCCGAAGAACGCCGTGGTCAAACAGTATCAGAAGTTTTTCGCCCTGGATCGCGTGGAGCTGGCCTTCAGCACCGATGCGCTGGAGGCCGTCGCCGATCGGGCCCTGGAGCTCAAGACCGGCGCCCGCGGCCTGCGCAGCACCATCGACGAGGTCTTGCTCGACATTATGTACGAGCTGCCGTCCATGGAAGGCGTGCGGCGCTGCGTGGTCACCGACGAAGTCATCCGCCACGGCCGCCCGCCCCTGCTCCTCTCCCGCTCCGACCGCGAGCTCAACGCGGACGCGCTGGACGAGGCCAGTTACCTGCCCGAGAGCGCCTGACCCCCCCAGGGCCCCGCGTCAGCCGGATTCCGCCGCCAGGGCGATGACCGTCCAGTAGATGATACTGATCATGAATACGTAGAGGATGAAGGTGCCGGCAAAGAGTCCCGCGCGCCCCCGGCTCGTATAGGCGGCGGCTAAGAGCGCTAACGCCAACAGTCCCAGCCATAGCGCCACTTTCATCAGACCCTCCATTCTGCGATCCTGCCCCGTGCGCCTCGACCCTGGAGATGGGGCCGCCCCTCTCGATTATAGCGGGCCGGCCATAAGGAGCGCATAAGCATGGCGCCGTAAAAAATAAGAAACCCGTAAAGATGGTGCGCGCCCCGGGCCAGCCGCGTCCTGCCGCGAGCAGTATTGCTTTCTGATCGCCGGTTTGCTATAGTGGATTGGCGTAATGGTCAGGAGGTAACTAATGGCCGAAGAGACAAGGGCGATCGCCCCCGCGGCGCAGCAACCCGCTCACCCACCCCCGACCGCTGAAGCTGTAGCCGCCCCGCCCCTCTCCCCCGCGGTGTTGGAGGATTCCCGCCGGGCGGGACGCGGCACCGCCCCCGTCCGCGCCGCGGCGATCCAACGACTCCAGCAATCTGTCGGCAATCACGCGGTTGGGCGCCTGATTCAGCGGCGTGCCAGCAGCGCGCCGGCGGCCCCCCTGGGCCGCCCACCGATTAGCGTGCAGCGCCACCCCGTAGAAGAGCAGGACGACGAGCTAGCGCCACCGGTGCCGGTGCAGGCCACCCGATCGGGCGCGCCCGATCGCCCTGTCCAGCGCAACGGCGACGGCCCTACGACCACGGCCCCCCCCACTACGCCCGCCGTTACGCCCCCCGCCGTCCTCGACGCCCCTAGCACCGACCTGTCCCGCCTGGATACGATTAAGAATGGCATCAAGAACACGACCAACGGCGCGACGGCCCTGCAAACCCTCACCGATAAGGCCGTTGTGATCGTATTTGGCACCGCCGGTGCCGGGTCCTTCTTCGCCAGCGGGGCCAACAAGATCACCCTGAATCCCGGTAAGACGAACGTGGACCTCGGCTTTACGCTGGTGCATGAAGCCAACCATGCCGCGTACTTCCATAGTAAGAAGACCGCGAACACCGCGAAGGGGCTAAAGGACCTCTCCCGCGACGCGTACGTAAACAAGATGATCGAGGAGGAGACCGAGAGCACGGTGCGCCAGATCGAGACCAAAGTCGAGCTGGAGGTCGCCGCCGGCGGCACCCTGACCGGGGCATCCACGCAGGCAGGGGAGCGCTCGTACAAGAAGGCCTACAAGGCCAAGTACGATGCGGACAAGGCGGCCGGCAAGACCGAGGAGGAGGCGAAGGCCGCGGCCCGGGCCGCCGGCGCCGCGGAAGTCAAGAAGGACTTTGAAGAAGGGATTACGATCAAGACCTCGACCACTCACGAGTCGTATAAGATCTACTATGGCAAGGCGTGGGATAAGAGTCATACACCTGCACCTTAATGACCTGGGGGGCCTAACGACATGGCAGATGACACCCGGCGTGCGCTTGGCAAGGCGCTGTCTACTATAAACGCGGACTACGCTGAGATGGTGGTCGACAAGATGTCGGATGTGGAGACCTACCCCGCTCCCTTCTTGAAGCGCTACAAGATCTACAAGGTCCTGAACTATGGCACGCACCCGGTCCTCTTCTACGTAGGTTTCGCGCCCGGCGCGCCGGCGTATTTGCTGACGGGCTCGCTGGAGAATTACGTGCAGATGGCGAAGGATGATGGCGTGGCCATCCACTCCCCGGAAGCGGCCGCCGAGTACGTTGCGACAGCGCTGGAAGTGACGCGCTCCATGTCCGAACTTGTTTATGTGGTGAAGTCGGTTGACGATGTGGAGTTCGCGGGTGATTTGGACGCCGACGAAGAGCGGCAGAAGCAGGAGTTCCTGGACAAGTACCGCGCGCGCATCCAGGCGCCCCAGGGGGAGCCCGCCGGCACCGGCTACCATGTGACGGCGTTCGTGGTAGCGAACCAGAACCTGAGCCGCTACTCTATGATGGTCAGCACAGCCGGGGGCCTGACCCCGGAGGTTACGACGCTTGAGGAGAATCTGCCGTTGATGATGGGTGCCTGACCTGCGCGCCCCTCAATAATGGAGATCCGTTCCAATCACCCCGCGCGGCGGAGCAGGCCGGTCATAAGAAATCTATGCAGTAGCGCAAAAGTCACCCCGGCCCCTCCTTGGGGATGGCAGGCACCGTGAACTGTACCCGCACCGCACGGTCATCACCTTCTACCCAGATCCGCCCACCCAGCAACTCGCAGAGCCGCCGGCTGAGAGCCAATTCCAACGCCATCCAGGGCGGCCAGTTATCGGTGCGCCGGAATATCTGGGTAAGCCGCTCTTGGTGGGAGGGCACGTTGGGCGCACTGGCGTAGGCTACCGTGAACAGGAGTTCCGCGTCATCGACCTCGTGTGGCCCGACCATGATGGTAATCAGTGTGCCTTCTTGCGCCGATTGGATCGCGTCATCGACAATGTTAAACAGGGCCTGCACCACGAACGAACTGTTGCCTAGCAGACGCGTCGGTGTGCGGGGGTCGATCCGCACCGCCAATTGTGCCTCTCGCCTGCCGGCAGCAAGCGCAGCTAATCCCTCGCGCACCCGCTCTACACACTCGCGTGGATCAAAGGGTGTGCGTTCCACTTGCGCCCACCCGCTTTCGATGCGGGCCACTTGGAAAAAGTTGGTGTGGATCATCTTGAGAAACTGAGCACAAAAGAGCAACAGATCGAGGATCTCGGGCTGCTTATCGGGCGGCAACTTGCCATCGCGTAGCAGAGCACTAAACCCCAAGATTCCACTCACTGGCGTGGTAAACTCGTGGCCCCAGGCACCTAAGAACGCGAAAGCCGCCCGGCGCGCGGCGAGGTCCGGGTCTGCGGTCGAGGGGAGATCAGGGGATACGTCCATAGCAATTCTCCTGGGTGGAGTAGGCGAGATACCGGCAGGCGTGCCAAGCAGGACCACTGTAGCACGGATGAATCCTCTTGTCTACCGGGGTCCTCTCCTGCTTGCGGGAGATCGGTGTTGGTCGCCGTGACGCGTTAGAATGGGAAGCGTTATAGTTGGCCCTCTATCCAGGCACCGGCGGCATTATACTTTCTGCGAATTGTCACCGAACTGCCACCTCTGTACACCCTCCTCGCTACCGCGCTGGTTCATACTTGGGGTGCTGCGCCGGGGAGAACTGGCGGGCGGAGGAGGGTTGCCGAGCATGGGACGCACTGTAACAACAATCGACGGCAATGAGGCCGTGGCCCACGTGGTCTACCGGCTGAACGAAGTGATTGCCATCTACCCGATTACCCCGTCGTCGCCGATGGCCGAGTGGGCCGACGCCTGGGCCACCGAGGAGCGCCCGAACCTCTGGAGGACCATCCCGGCCGTCGTCGAGATGCAGAGCGAAGCCGGCGTGGCCGGGGCGATCCATGGCGCGCTCCAGACGGGCGCCCTGGCGACGACCTTCACCGCCTCGCAGGGGCTGCTGCTCATGCTGCCCAACATGTATAAGATCGCCGGCGAGCTGACGCCGGCCGTCTTCCATATCGCCGCGCGCACCGTCGCTGCGCACGCCCTGTCGATCTTCGGCGACCACAGCGATGTGATGGCGGCGCGTGCGACGGGCTGGGCCATGCTCTGCGCGAACTCGCCGCAGGAGGCGCACGACTGCGCAGCCATCGCCCACGCGGCAAGCCTGGCGTCGCGCATCCCCTTTATGCACTTCTTCGACGGCTTCCGCACCTCGCACGAGATCGCCAAGATCGAGTTGCTGGATGACTCCGACCTGCGGGTGCTGGTCCCGGAGGCCGCCGTGCTCGCGCACCGCGCCCGCGCCCTCTCGCCCGACCACCCGGTGTTACGCGGCAGCGCGCAAAACCCCGACGTCTTCTTCCAGGCGCGCGAGGCAAGCAATGGGTGCTACACGGCCTGTCCCGCGGTGGTGCAGGCGACGATGGACCGCTTCGCCGCATTGACCGGGCGCCGCTATCGCCTGTTTGACTACCACGGCGCGCCCGACGCCGAGCGCGTGATCGTGCTGATGGGCTCGGGCGCCGAGACCGCCGAGGAAACCGTGGACTACCTGACCGCGCGGGACGCGAAGGTCGGCGTGCTCAAAGTGCGGCTCTACCGGCCGTTCGATGCCCAACGCTTTGTCGCGGCGCTCCCCCCCAGCACCCGCGCGCTGGCCGTCCTCGACCGCACGAAGGAGCCCGGCAGCGTCGGCGAGCCACTGTACCTCGACGTGGTTACCGCCATCCAGGAGGGCCTGAGCAACGGCTGGGGCCCGCTGACCGCCCAGCCGCGGATCGTCGGCGGGCGCTACGGGCTCTCCTCTAAGGAGTTCACCCCGGCGATGGTCAAGGCGGTGTTCGACAACCTGGCCGCCGCGCAGCCCCAGAACCACTTCACCATCGGCATCGACGACGACGTGACGCACACCAGCCTGGCGTTCGACCCCGCCTTCGCGACCGAGCCGGACAATGTCGTACGGGCACTGTTCTATGGCCTCGGCGCCGACGGCACCGTGGGCGCGAACAAGAACGCGATCAAGATTATCGGCGAGGAAACGGACAACTACGCGCAGGGCTATTTCGTCTACGACTCCAAGAAATCCGGCGCCGTCACCGTCTCACACTTGCGCTTCGGCCCGGCGCCGATCCGCTCGACCTACCTGATCGACCAGGCCAACTTCGTGGCCTGCCACCAGCCGATCTTCCTGGACCGCTACGACATGCTGGCGCATATCCTGCCCGGCGGCACCTTCCTGCTCAATAGCCACCATCCCGCCGACCAGGTCTGGGACCATCTGCCCCGGCGCATGCAGGAGCAGATCATCGCCAAGCAGGTGCAGTTCTACGTCATCGACGCCGCCGCGGTGGCCAGAGAAGCGGGCATGGCCCGGCAGATCAACACCGTCATGCAGACTTGCTTCTTCGCGATCTCGGGCGTGCTGCCGCGGGATGTCGCGATTGCCCAGATCAAGCAGGCGGTCAAGAAGACTTACGGCAAAAAGGGCGAGGCCGTGGTCGCGATGAACTTGCGGGCGATCGACCAGACGCTCGACCACCTCTACGCCGTGCCGGTGCCGGGCGTGGCGACCAGCACGCGCGTCCTCCCGCCCCCCGTCGCGGGCGCGGCCCCGCCGTTCGTCTGCGACGTGATCGCGGCGATGATCGCCGGGCGCGGCGACGCGCTGCCGGTGAGCGCGCTCCCCATCGACGGCACCTTCCCGACCGGCACCGCCCAGTACGAGAAGCGCAACCTGGCCGAAACGATCCCCGTCTGGGACCCGGACATTTGCATCCAGTGTGGCAAGTGCGCGCTGGTCTGCCCGCACGGTGTGATCCGTATCAAGGCGTATGCGCCCGCGGCATTGGCCGGCGCGCCGCCCACGTTCAAGGCGACGGGCGCACGCGACCGTGAGTATCAGGGGTTGCAGTACACCATCCAGGTGGCGCCCGAGGACTGCACGGGCTGCGGCATCTGTGTGGACGTCTGCCCGGTCAAGAATAAGGCGATGCCGCGACTCAAGGCGATCAACATGGCGCCCCAGCCGCCGCTGCGCGAGCCGGAGCGCGCCAACTGGGACTTCTTCCGCACCCTGCCCGAGCTAGACCGGCGCAATATCAAGGTGGGGAATATTCGCCAGCAGCAGATCCAGCAGCCCCTGTTCGAATTCTCGGGCGCCTGCTCCGGCTGCGGCGAGACGCCCTACCTCAAGCTGTTAAGCCAGCTCTTCGGTGATCGCCTCGTGATCGCCAACGCGACCGGCTGCTCATCGATCTATGGCGGTAACCTGCCGACCACCCCCTGGACGACTAACGCGGCGGGCCGCGGGCCGGCCTGGGCCAACTCGCTCTTTGAGGACAACGCCGAGTTCGGGTTGGGCTTCCGCGTCTCCCTCGACCAACAGCGGACTTTCGCCACGGAGTTGCTGGCGCGGCTGGGGGCGGAGGTCGGCGCTGACCTGGTCGCGGCGCTCCTGACCGCGGAGCAGCAGGACGAAGCGGACATCGAGGCCCAACGCGAGCGCGTGGCGACGCTGAAGGAGCGGCTGGCCGGCCTGGAGACGCCCGCAGCCCAGCAGCTCCAGGCGGTGGCCGACCTGCTGGTCCGCAAAAGCGTCTGGATCGTCGGCGGTGACGGCTGGGCCTACGACATCGGCTATGGCGGCCTGGACCATGTGCTGGCCAGCGGTGCGAATGTCAAGGTGCTGGTGCTTGACACCGAGGTCTACTCGAACACGGGCGGCCAGCGCTCCAAGGCCACCCCGCGCGGGGCCGTGGCAAAGTTCGCCGCCGGGGGCAAGACCGCGGCGAAGAAGGACCTGGGCCTGATCGCCATGACCTACGGCAACATCTACGTGGCCAGCGTGGCGCTGGGCGCGCGCGACGAGCAGACACTGAAAGCCTTCCTGGAAGCCGAAGCCTACGATGGCCCCGCGCTGATCATCGCTTACAGCCATTGTATCGCGCACGGCATCGAGATGGGGGAGGGGATGCAGCACCAGAAAGCGGCGGTCGACGCGGGGCAGTGGCTACTCTATCGCTACAACCCGGACCGGGCGCAGCGCGGCGAGAACCCGCTGATCCTGGACTCGCGCCCGCCGCAGGTCCCGGTCGAGCAGTACCTGTACAGCGAGAACCGCTTCCGCATGCTGACGAAGACGCGGCCCGCCGCAGCGCATGCGCTGCTGGCCGCGGCCCAGCACGACGTGCAGACGCGTTGGAGCCTGTACGAGTATCTGGCCGCGCGTAAATTCGCCGCGCCGGCCGCGGCGCCGGCCCAGAAAGGAAGCTGAGCCCATGAACCTGACGACGACCTATTTGGGGCTAACCCTCCATTCCCCGCTGGTGCCGTCGGCCTCGCCGCTGACAGGCGATCTCGACAACATCAAGCGGTTGGAGGATGGGGGCGCGGCGGCGATCATCCTGCCCTCGCTGTTTGAGGAGCAGCTGACGCAGGAGAGCCAGGCACTACACTTCCATCTCACGCAGGGGACCTATAGCTTTGCCGAGGCCCTCACCTACTTCCCAGTGCCCGCAGACGAGTTTACCTTCGGCCCGGAGAGCTACCTGGAGCACATCCGCCAGGCGAAAGAGGCTGTGGACATCCCCATCATCGCCAGCCTGAACGGCAGCTCGCCCGGCGGCTGGACGGGCTATGCGCGGCAGATGGCGCAGGCCGGGGCTGACGCCCTGGAACTGAACATCTACTACATCCCCACGGAGTTGACGCTGACGGGCACGCAGGTCGAGCAAACGTACTTCGACATCCTCCACGCGGTCAAGGCTGCGGTGCGCATTCCGGTCGCGGTGAAGCTTAGCCCGTTCTTCAGCAACCTGGCCTACATGGCGGGCCGCCTGGACGAGGCGGGGGCGGATGCGCTGGTGCTCTTCAACCGCTTCTACCAGCCCGACGTCGACCTGGACGCGTTGGAGATCCGGCCGCGCGTGCTGCTGAGCACGCCCCAGGCGCTGCGCCTGCCGTTGACCTGGATCGGCATCCTCTATGGCCGTGTGCAGGCGGATCTAGCGGCCACGAGCGGGATTCACACGGCGGAAGACGTAGTGAAGATGCTGATGGTCGGCGCCCGCGTGACGTTGCTCTGCTCGGCCTTGCTGAAGCGCGGGATCGGCCACCTGCGGGTCGTCGAGCACGACCTGCGCCACTGGCTGGAGGAGCATGAGTACGACTCGTTGGCCCAGTTGCAGGGGAGCATGAGCCAACTCCATTGCCCGGACCCCACCGCCTTCGAGCGTGTGCAATACATCCGCGCGCTGCAAACCTTCCAGCCGCAAGTGGCCCGCTAACGGCACAACCCACGCAGCACGGGGAGGGTGCGGCAGATCTACACGGATTATTCACCGACCATTCACCGGCCGCCACCGGCCTGTTCACAGTTGCGCCGGATAATGGGGGTGTAATGGTCGCCAAGATCAACCAACAGGGACCAGCGGCAGACCAAATATCATTCTGTAGGCAATAATCAGCACAAAGGAGGCACCACGATGGCACGCACGAATCAAACCCTCGCGCAGGGCGTTTTGCAAGATCACCCGCTCGAGGTCCAACTGTTCCATAGCACCGGCCCGATCACCTGGCTCTGGTTGGCGATCCGCCTCTGGCTCGGCTGGCAGTGGGTGCAGGCTGGGTTCGAAAAGTTCCAGAACCCCAAGTGGATGGACGGCAGCGCGCTGGCCGGCTTCTGGCAAGGCGCCATCAAGAACGCGGCCGCGCCCCACTCGAATGTCGGCTTTGATTGGTACGCCGGCTTCCTGAACAACCTGCTCGGCAGCCACGCCCAGACCTGGTTCGCCCCTCTGGTCGCCGCGGGCGAGCTGCTCGCGGGCATCTGCTTGATCGTGGGGTTGTTCACGGGCGCGGCGGCGCTGGTGGCGGCGTTCATGAACTTCAACTTCATGCTGGCGGGCAGCTCAGGCGTGAACCCGGTCTACTTCCTGCTGGGCATGCTGCTGGTGCTGGCTTGGAAGAATGCGGGCTGGTGGGGCCTCGACCGCTTCGTACTGCCGGCCTTCGGCACCCCGTGGCACACGGGCCAATTGTTCCACCGTGCGCCGAAACCGGTGACCATTCCTCCCGAAGCCTGATCGCCCCCGGCATCAGGGAATGCCGGCCCGGAGCTCCAGCTCCGGGCCGGCGTTTATACTGGGTGCGGGTGCGGTCACCGCACCGGAATCCACGCGGCGCTGTCACCGAATTGTCACCTTTATTTACCCGCGATGCGACCTTGGGGGGCTATGATCACCCCAATCTATGCTAAGGAGGTTGCCATGGCCTACCGTTTTACGGTCAATAAACAAACGTGTATCAATTGCGGGATCTGTATGGACCTGTGCCCGGTACGCTGTCTGGATATGACTCGCCCCGCGGGCGCCGGTACGATCGGCACGCCCGAGGAATGCGCCAGTCCGATCCCGGGCGCCTCGGCGACCCGCGCCTGGATGATGCTGGCCCCGGTGCAAGTGGCCGCCTGCGTGGGCTGCCAGGTCTGTGTGCAAGAATGTCCCACCAATGCGATTACCATCGCCGGCCACGTGCCGGAAGTGGAGTATGCCGCGCGCGGCCTCGTCACCGCCCTGCCGCCCGAGCGCGGCTGGCAACCGCTCGACGCCTACACGCGCGCCACCCCGCAAGAACCCGGCGACACCGCCTGGGGCGAGGGCCACGCCTGGCAGGTGGCCGAGCGGCAGGCCACGTGGCAAAGCTGGCGCACCTGGCTCGGCGAGCGGAAAGAGGATCTGCGCGCCCCCTGCCAGGCCGCCTGTCCCGTCGGCACCAATGCCGGGCTCTACGTCGGGCTGATTGCCGCGGGCCGCTATGATGAAGCCTTACAGGTGGCCTCCGAACCCAACCCCTTTCCGGCGATCTGCGGGCGCGTCTGCACGGCGCCCTGTGAGGACGTCTGCCGGCGGGGCGAATTTGACGCCCCGATCGCCATCCGCGATCTCAAGCGCTTCGCCATGGATTATGGCACGCCCCGGCAGCGCCACGTCCGGCCGCCGCAACAGCACTACCGCGAGCCCGTGGCGATCGTCGGTGCCGGGCCCACCGGCCTCAGTGCCGCCTACTACCTCGCGCGCCGCGGCTATGGCGTGACCGTCTTCGACGCCATGCCGGTCGCCGGGGGCATGATGGCGATCTGCATTCCCGACTATCGTCTGCCCCGGGCCGAGTTGACCCGTGACATCGACGCTATGCGGGACCTGGGGATCGCCTTCCGCCTCAACACGGCGATCGGGCGCGATATCACCCTCTACGAGCTGCAAGGGCAGTTTGCGGCGGTGTTGCTGGCGGTGGGGGCCCAGCGCAGCCAACGGTTAGGGGTGCCGGGCGAAGGCGAGTGGCAGGGCGTCATCCCCGCGACCACTTTCCTCAAGGACTTTAACCTGACGGCTGAGACCCGGCTGGAGGGAGACGTCGCCGTCGTGGGAGGCGGCAGCACGGCCATGGATGCCGCCCGCTCGGCCGTGCGGGCCGGAGCGCGCACGGTGCATCTCCTCTATCGGCGTACCCAGGCGGAAATGCCGGCCCAAGCCGATGAGGTGCGCGCCGCGCTCGCCGAGGGCATCCAGCTCCACGAGTTGGTCGCGCCCGTCGCGATCCTGGGGGCGGGGCGCCAGGTGAGCGCGGTGCGCTGCCAGCGCATGCAGCTGGGCGCCCCCGACGACCAGGGGCGGCGCCAGGCGGTCCCCCAGCCGGGGACGGAGTTCGATCTCCCGGTGGGGACGGTCCTGGTCGCCATCGGCGAGGCGCCCGACCCCTCCTTCCTGCCCGACGGCAC
>DATGEF010000369.1:0-19901 GCA_035310405.1 Chloroflexia bacterium
GGGCGGCGGCTTCATAGTTCGCGTGCAGCGTGGGCACCAAGACGGGGGTCGTGGTCGCCGCGGCGGCGGCGTCAGTGGACGCCGGGTCGTGCGCCTGAGGGGGCGCGGTACCGCTAGCGCCCAAAGATAACGGCCGCGGCGCCGACGGGCTCGCGCTGGTGCCGGCGTTGCCCAACAGGTCGACACTCAGCAGCATAATCAGCAGGAGGGCGAGGCCGGCGGCGCTCACGCGCAGGCCGAACACCCAGCGCGAGATGCGGGCCACGGGCGCCGCCAGCGCCGGCACCGCCGCCCCGTGGCTGCCCAGCGCGGCGACCTGATCGGGATTGAGCTTGAAGGAGCGCGGCAAGGTGACCGGCGGCAGGTCACGCAGCAGCTGCTTGGCGGCGCGCAGCGTGGCCAGGTCGTTTTCGCACTGCGGGCAGCGCCGCAGATGCTCGCGTACGGCCTCGCGCTCGGGCTCGGGCAGCTCATAATCCAGGTAGGCGGCCAGCTGCTCGACGACGTGCCCGCCGGGCGAGTTCTTATTGACTTTGATCGGTGTGTTCAGCAACATAAGCTTCGCCCCAGACCCGGGCCCCCCATAATATAACGCCGCGTTTCAGAACTGCGTTTAACTCCCGGTTATATGACGCGCCTTCGTGCGAAAAAGTTCCCCCCGGCCGAGCAGCAAGTCGCGCATTTTGAAGCGGGCGCGGCTGATGCGCGATTTCACGGTGCCCAGGGAGGTATGGGTCACCTCGGCGATCTCGTCATAGCTCAAGCCCTGGATATCGGCCAGCACGAGGGCCAGGCGCTGATCCTCCGGCAGCCCGTCCAGGGCGCGCTGGATCTCCCGGCTCAACTCGTTACGGAGGGCATGGTCTTCCGGGTCGCCGCTACGATCGGGGCTGGGGAAATCGATCGGCTGCTGATCATCGCCCATGAGCTGGTCGAGCGACTGGGTCGGCCGGCGTTGCCGCCGGCGCAAGTGATCGTAGCAGGCGTTGGTCGCGATGCGCAGCACCCAGGACTTGAAGGAGCCGCCGCGGAAGCGGGCGAGGGCCTGGTAGGCGGAGAGGAAAGTATCCTGCGTGGCATCCGCGGCGGCATCGGGGCTGCCGAGCATGCGGTAGCAGAGGTTATAGACCCGCTGCTCGTAGGTCCCAACCAGGTCGTTAAAGGCGCCAAGCTGGCCGGCTTGCGCGGCCTGAATTTGCTGCTGCTCGTCCATGCACGTCCTGGCGCCCGGGGGGGCGGCAGGCTCCTTGACGGTGACTGGCTATTCCGGTATACTGTAGCTGCGCCGAAGTGGCGGAACGGCAGACGCGCGCGCCTCAAAAGCGTGTGGGTAACTCCCATGTGGGTTCGAGTCCCACCTTCGGCACCCTTTTATGGACTGGGCGTGGCCGGCGCCGCGGCGGGATCGGGCAGGGGGGTTCCGTTCTCGCGCCCGTTCTGCGTATGGCTCCCCTTGCGTTTCGCGCCCGGCGCGGGCGTGCCCGCTTCGCTGTAGACCCCGATGCGCATATATTTGGCCTGCCGGGCGGCGAGCAGCTTGCGCAGGCCGCTCTCCTTCCGCTTGCTGATCAGGCCTTCGAGCGTTTCGAGCTCCTCGCGCAAGATCGCCCCGACCTGGCTCATGACCGTGGGCACATCGGTCTGCGCGCCCCCCTCCGGCTCCGTAATCAGCCGGTCCACGATGCCAAACTCCAGCAGATCCGTGGCGCCGATGCGCATCGCGGTGGCGGCCTGCGCCGCCTGGGCCGCGGTGTGCCATAGAATCGCGGCGGCCGATTCGGGGCTGGCCACGGAGTAAATGGCGTTCTCCAGCATCAGGATGCGATCGGCCAGGCCGATGGCGAGCGCGCCGCCGCTACCGCCTTCGCCGATCACCACCGCGACGATCGGCACGCGCAAGGTGAGCATAGCCCATAAGTCGTCGGCGATGGCCTGGGCCATGCCGCGCTCCTCGGATTGCATCCCGGGGCTGGCGCCGGGGGTATCGATGAAGGTAATGACCGGGAAGCCGAACTTCTCGGCATGGCGCATCAGGCGCAGGGCCTTGCGGTAGCCTTCCGGGTTGGCCATGCCGAAGTTGCGGGCCACGTTTTCCTTGGTATTGGCGCCCTTCTGGTGGCCCAGCACCAGCACGGTCCGCTGGTCGAGCCGGGCGAGCCCGCCGATGATCGCCGGATCGTCGCCAAAGGTGCGGTCACCATGGAGCTCGACAAACTCGGTAAAGATCTGGCGAATATAATCTAAGGTATGGGGCCGCTCCGGATGGCGGGCCAGCTGCACGCGCTTCCAGGTTTCCTGGGTGCGGGGGTCCAGCCCTTTGGTCTTGGCGTCTTTCTTCTCGTTACTCACGGGTCCTCGCTGAGGGCGACGGGCTGATAGAGGCGCAGCAGGCGGGACACCGTCGCCCGGAGCTCGCGGCGTGGCACGACCAGGTCCAGCATGCCATGCTGGAGCAAGAACTCGGCGGTCTGGAAGCCTGCCGGGAGCTTCTGGCGGATCGTCTGCTCGATGACGCGGGGCCCGGCGAAGCCGATCAGGGCGCCGGGCTCGGCCATGGTGATATCGGCCAGGACGGCGTAGGAGGCGGTCACGCCGCCGAAGGTCGGATCGGTCAGCAGCGAGAAATAGGGCAGCTTCGCCTCGGCCAGCTGGACCAGGGCCGCGCTGGTCTTGGCCATCTGCATGAGGGAGAAGATGCCCTCTTGCATCCGCGCCCCGCCCGACGCCGAGCAGGTCAACAGGGGGCTGTGCGTGGCGATGGCCGTCTCGACGGCCCGGCAGATCTTCTCGCCGTAGACGCCGCCCATGCTGCCGCCCATGAAGCTGAAATCGACGACGGCCACGGTCAGCGGGGCGCCGTCGATGGTGCCTGTGCCCGCGACGACGGCCTCGTTCAGCCCGGTTTTGGTCTGCGTTTCGGTCAGCTTGGTGCGGTACGTTTGGCCCTCGCCAGCAAAGGCGAGCGGATCGCCCGGCTGCATGGTGGTGGCCACTTCGACAAAGCTGTCGGGGTCGAGCAACCCTTCGAGGCGCTCGCTGGCCGAGAGCCGGGCATGATAGCCGCACTTCTGGCAGACCTTGAGCGACTTCTCAAATTCTTTCGTATACGAAAGCTCTTTGCAGCGGGCGCATTTGACCCACATATTCTCCGGCACATCGCGGAGCCGGGCCCGATCGGCATCAGAGCTGGTAAAGTTGATAGGGGTATGCCGTAAAAATTCACGCAAACGCGTAAGCCTCCTGTACTGCCCGCCTGTGCAGCTCCTCCGGCCAGCTCATCCGGCGTATAGAGGATGCAGGCACAAGGCGCGCCCCCATTATACCACGGGGCTTAGCGAAGGGCAATCGGCAGATCTGGGGCCGGCGCGGCCATCCTACCAGGGGTCCGGGCGCGGGCGCTGGAGCAGCCAGAGCGAGACCCCATGCATGCCCAGCGCGACGCCACTGGCGCAGAGAAAGGCCAGGGGCAGGCCCACCGGCTGGAGCAGGATCGCGACCACCAGGAAGAACCCGGCGAAGCTGAAAGAGCCCAGCACGACGCCGCGCAAGAGGCGGCCCGCCATCGCCGCCCCCTGGAGCCGGTGGGTGAAGACGCCCAGGATGGTGGCGAAGATCGGAAACGGCGCCAGCAGCCCGCTGAGGCGGGGGCCTAAGACCTGGGCCAGGCCCGTGAGCACCAGCACAAATCCGGTCGCGACGACCATGCGCAAGGGGATCTCCCAGCGGGGGGCGGCGACCCCCAGGCTCGGGCCGGCGGGGCGGGGCAGGAGCTTGAGCACCAGGCCCAGGATCAGGACGACCAGGCCAAAGGCCGGCAGCAGCGCCAACGAGACCTGCTCCAGCACGACGGTGGCCACCAGCACCATGAGCCAGCCGGCGAGCAAGGTGGGCAGCGGGCGCCAGCGGCGGGCCAACCAGCTGTAGGTGAGGCAAAAGACGCCGGGCGAGACGATGCCCAGCATGATAGCCTGCGCCGCCGCGGCGGCAAACGCCGGACCCTGGTCGAGGGCGAGAAAGAGGACGACCGGGCCCGACGTCAGCGGCAGGCCGACGAGCCAGCCGCCGACGGCCGGGCCCCAGCGCCGGCCCGCCAGGCTGACGGCCCCGATCAGCAGTGGGCTCAAGATGAGCTTGAAGAGGAGAGTAGCCATAGCGTCTGCCGCATCCTACCCGGTTCGGCGGGTTCTGGCAAGCGGACCGCGATGTAGAACAAATATTCCACAAATTGTGGAAAGGTGTGGAAAGATCACGAGCTTTTTAGTGCCGCTCCGCGATCCCGTCCGGCCGCTATGCTGCCACAAGCGTATTCTGAGATAAATATTAGTAAAACCGTTAAAAGATTTGTCATTCTGAGCGCAGCGAAGAATCCGCCGAGGCGCGTACTCGCGTCCCCGAAGGGGCGACCTGGACAGCAACGCCCGGGCAGCGGGGGCCGACACCGACCCGATCCGCGGGGCAGCGGATTCTTCGCTGCGCTCAGAATGACAAATCTTATACTTTCTGATAATAAATCACGCTAATTAGGCCTTAGGCATGGTTCAAATGAGCTTGACAGTTTGGTCTACGCGACGAGCGAAACAAGCCTAATAATAGGCTAAGTAAGTCCGTTTATATATACGTTGTACATACACAAACTGTCAAGCTGGCACAGGCGCGGGCTGAACAATGCCTTAATTGGACTTTATGGGCCAGCCTCATCCCGATAGCCGCTATCTAAGTGCAAAGATAACGAAGGATCACTACAGTAGCCGATAGGGTAGCGGCACGGCACGCCGTGCCGCTCCATCGCTTCAACCTAGCGACACCCAAAAGTGCAAAGGTAGTGGAAAGATGCGGGATGAGGTGGAAAGCGGTAGAAAGTGGGGAAGAAAAACAAATAGAACAAATGTACTATCAAAATAATCGAAAATGAGTCAACAATAGACCCTAAATTGGGGCATCAAAGTATTGCAATGTGGGGCAAGTGGTGTTATAATGTGGACAATGTGGGGGAAAGTGGGGATAAGTGGGGAATATTGTGGATATCCCACTCTTTGAGCGGGGCGCCCGAGAGGCCGTACTTGACCAACATAGCTCCCGGTGAATGAGTGACGCAGGTTGCCGTCACCAATCTGCGTCACTCATTCATTCTTTTTCGCGCGGCTGACGCGCTCGTCTCGTTCACGATTCCGGTTCGCGATAGGGGTCCCGACGGATGTTCCTGGGGCGCTTTGACCACGTGCTTGACGACAAGGGCCGCCTGGCGATCCCGGCGCGGTTCCGCGCGGGCTTGCAAGACGGCATGGTCATTACCCGGGGCACCGATCGCTGCCTCTATCTGTTTCCGGTCTCCACCTGGACGGGGATCGCCTCCCGGCTGGACGCGTTGCCGATGGGCGACCCCAATGCGCGCAACTTGCGCCGGGCCGCCTTCGCCGCCGCCGAGCCGGCCGACCTGGACAAGCAAGGGCGCGTCGTCCTCTCCGAGCGCTTGCGCAAATATGGCGGGTTGGAGAGTACCGTCGCGGTCGTGGGCATGAACTCGTATATCGAGGTCTGGGACTTACCCGCCTGGGAGGCGTTAGAGGCCCAAGTCGAAGAACAAGGCGACGTGATCGCCTCGCACATGTCCGGCCAATTCTAAGCTTGGCGCCGCCGGGGATGCACGAACCCGTACTTTACCAGGAAACGCTTACCGCCTTGGCCGTCATCCCGGGCGGGAGCTACATAGATGGCACGGTCGGCGCCGGAGGGCATGCCGCGGGCATTCTCGAACGCGCGGCGCCCGGCGGCCGCTTGCTCGGGCTCGATCAGGACCCCCAGGCCCTGGATCTGGCCCGCGCGCAGCTGGCCCCGTTTGGCGCGCAGGCGGTGCTGGTCCACGCAAACTTCGCCGCGCTGGGCGAAGTCGCACCCGCCCGCGGATTCCTGGCTAACGCGGGGCTGCTGCTGGACCTGGGGGTGTCGTCGATGCAGATCGACAGCCCCGTGCGGGGATTCTCGTTCCTGGCGGACGCACCGCTCGATATGCGGATGGATCCCACCGCCGGGCCGCCCACGGCGGCCGACCTTGTCAACCATTTACCCGAAGGGGAGCTGGCGGATTTGTTGTACCGCTACGGCGAGGAGCCCGCCTCCCGCCGCATCGCCCGGCGCATCGCCGCCGAGCGACAGCAGGCCCCGATCGGGACGACGAGCAGGCTGGCCACGATTGTCCTGGCAGCGGTCGGGGGCCGGCCTGCGGGGCCCCGGGGGCGCATCCACCCGGCCACGCGGACTTTCCAGGCGTTGCGCATCGCCGTCAATCACGAGCTTGACGTCTTGCCTCCGGCTCTGGACGCGGCGCTGGCGTTGTTGCGGCCCGGGGGCCGGCTGGCGGTCATCGCTTTTCACTCGCTGGAAGACCGCATCGTCAAACAGTTTATCCAGCAGGAAGTCAAGGGTTGCATCTGTCCCCCGGAGCTGCCGGTCTGCCAATGCGGGCGTGTCCCCCGTTTACGGGCCATCAGCAAAGGGGCGATCCAGGCCAGCGCGGCCGAGATCAATCGCAACCCGCGTGCCCGCAGCGCCCGCCTTCGAGTGGCGGAACGCTTGCCCGGCGGGCCCTAGAGGCCGGCGCTGTGCCGGGCTCGTAGCCGGGAGATCGCGCGGGGACCACGGCCCAGCGGGATCTCTTTTTTATTGGCCTTTTTGGATTGGTCTTTTCTGGTTGTCTGTTGTCTATTGTCTATTGACTCGGGGTGCTATAATCAGAATAGAACGAAAGTTCTAGCGATCCCTAGAGCGCGGCCCGAGCGGCCGCGTTTGTCCCTGATCGGGGCGGACAAGGTGACTCGGATGGCGTTACGGATTGCGATACCGAATTATTCCCTGGAGCCCGAGGCCCCGCCGTCCCCGGGGCCCGTCTCCGACGTGCGCGAGCGCCGGGCCAAGCTTGACGCCTACCTCGAGCTTGACCCGGCGATCCGCTTCGTCATCGCGCTGGGGTTGGTTGCCGCGATCAGCTTGTTGTATCTGGTGCAGACGAGCAGTGTGACCGAACTGAATTATGAGGTGCAGCAGCAGGTGGTGGAGCATACCAAGCTCGTGCATGAGCGCCAGGACCTGCAGATCCAGATCGCGCACGCGCAGGCGCTGCCCGCCATTGAGCAAGCCGCCCGCACGCGGCTGCAGATGGTCCCGGTCGGCGACAACTTCCGCTATCTGCCGGTGCCGCCGGAGGGGAGCCCGCCGGTGGACTCCGGGGGCGGCGGGCCGGCCGGCTCCCCGCCTCCTGCCAGCGCCCAACCCTAGCCGTTACGAGGTGGACGATGCCGCAATCACAAACCCTTATCCGCGGGTGGCGTATCTGGGCGATGCTTGCCTTCTTCCTACTCGGCACCGTCTATATTGGCGTGCGGCTCTTTCAGCTCCAGGTCCTGGCCCAGCCCGAGATGGCCCAGCGCGTGGCTGCCAACATCACCCGCACCGACCAGATCCTGCCGAACCGGGGCCTGATCCACGACGCCCGGGGGTTTCTGCTGGCCGGGGATGCGCAGGCCGCCGATCTCTACCTGGACAAAACGCGCCGGACCGAGGGCGACCTGCACAGCATTGCCGATTTGCTCGGCCCGATCGTCGGCGAGGCCCCGGAAGACCTTTATGGCCGCATCCAGGGCGTCACGGCGACGACCCAGCTGCTGGCGCGGCGGCTGGATACCGATTCGACATCCCGGGTGCGCCAGCTGCTCAACACCTGGCCCTTGCTGCGGACCAGTATCTGGCTCGATCAGCAGCCCCGGCGCGACTACCCGAACGGCTCGTTTGCGGCCCATGTGCTGGGCTTCGCCGACTATGACAACCAGGGGCAATACGGCGTCGAACAGTTCTACGACGATAAGCTGGCCGGCGAGCCCGGGTTCGTCACGGCGGAGCGGGATGCGAACCTCGTGCCCCTGCCGATCGGCGATTCCAGCCAGAAGGCGGCCATCGACGGCGCGGACCTGACGCTGACCCTCGATAGCGCTGTCCAGTATATGGCCGAGCGGGAGCTCGACAACACGCTGCGCAGCACCCAGGCCAGCAGTGGCATGATCCTGATCATGGACCCGGCGACGGGCGCCATTCTCGCCCTCGCCACCGCGCCGCGCTTTGATCCCAATCACTTCACCGACGTCGGGCAAGATAACTGGGATATTTTCAAGAACCCGGCCATCAGCGACGTGTATGAGCCGGGCTCGACCTTCAAGATTTTGACCATGGCCGCGGCGATCGATGGCGGCGCCGTCACCCCGGACACGACTTTTTACTGCAGCGGCGTGATCAACGTCTACGGGGCGACCATTTATAACAGCACCCGGACGGCGTACGGCATCGAATCGATGCGCCAGGGCCTCGCCCGATCCGACAATATCGCTATCGACTACGCGGCGACCACGCTCGGCGAAAAGAAATTCTATGACTACGTGCAGAATTTCGGGATCGGCCAGCCGACCGGCGTCGATCTGGCGGGCGAGGTCAAGGGCACGCTCTGGCTGCCCGGCGACGACAACTATACCCCGCTCAATCTCTACACCAACGGCTTCGGGCAGGGTCTCTCCATGACGCCGGTCCAGCTGGTTAGCGCTATCGCCGCCGTGGCCAATGGCGGCAACCTGATGAAGCCCTATGTGGTGTCGAGCATCTCCCGCAACGGCCAGGTGCTCCAGACCAACAAGCCGACCCTGGTGCGGCGGGTGATCAAGCCGGAGACGGCCGCGTCGGTGATCGATATGCTGACCTGGGCGGTCGATACCACGGACGCGGGCAAGCTGGCCAAGGTGCCCGGCTACTCCACGGCGGCCAAAACGGGCACCGCGCAGATCCCGCTGCCGAACGGCACATACGACCCGAACGGCACGATTGCCTCGGTGGTCGGCTTTGCCCCGGCCCACAACCCCCGGTTTGTGATGCTGATCCGGCTCGATCGGCCCCAGTCCAGCCAGTGGGGCGGGGAGACGGCGTCGCCCGCCTTTGGCCGGCTGGCCACGCAGCTGTTCCAGTATTGGAAAATCCCGCCGGATGAGGCCAAATAAGCGATGTATACCCTCGCCGACATTGTGACCGGCACGGGCGGCCAGGTGGACCCGGTGTATCCCGGCGCCGCCCACCTGGTGTTGCGGGAGGTCGTGATCGACTCGCGCAAAGCCGGGCCGGGGAGCCTCTTTGTGGCCCTGCCGGGCCAGGTCGTCGACGGCCACCAATTTATCGCCGATGCCCTGGGCCACGGCGCGCAGGCGGTGCTGGCCCGCACCGATTGGGAGCCGGCCGCCCCGCTCGGCGCGGAGATCGCCGTCGTGCGGGTGGCGGATACCCTGCGCGCCCTCCAGGCCCTGGCGACCTGGTGGCGCAGCCGCTTCCCGGCGCTTAAAGTCGTGGGCATTACCGGCAGCATCGGTAAGACGAGCACGAAAGAATATACGGCCGCGGTCCTGGCGACGTGCTATAAAGTCCTGCGCAGCGAAGGCAACCTGAATAGCGAGACCGGGCTGCCGCTGAGCGTCCTGCACCTGCGTGCCGAGCACGAGGTGGCCGTCTTCGAACTGGGGGGGGGCGCGTGGATGGGCGAGCTGACCGCCCTGGCCGCGATCGCCCAGCCGCAGGTCGGCGTGATCACCAATGTCAGCCACTCGCACCTGGCGAGCATGGGCACGCTGGAAAACCTGGCCCAGCACAAGGCGGAGCTCGTGCGTGCCCTGCCCCCGACGGGAGTCGCGGTGCTCAATTATGACGACGAGCTCGTGCGCGGCATGGCGGCCCAATCGCCGGCCCGGGTGGTGACCTATGGGCTGGATCCGGCCGCCAATATCTGGGCGGATGAAATCGAGAGCAGCGGGCTGAATGGCGTGCGTTGCACGCTGCACCATAATGGCGAGGCGTTGCATCTGCACCTGCCGTTGCTGGGCGTGCATAGCGTCCATACCGCGCTCCGGGCCGCGGCGGCGGGCGAAGCGGTCGGCATGAACTGGAAGGATCTGGTGATCGGCCTACAGACCGGGGAAGCTCAACAGCTGCGGCTCCTGGTCGCCCGGGGTCTCAACGAGACCACCCTGATCGACGACAGCTACAACGCGAACCCGGCATCGACCCTGGCAGCGCTGAACCTGTTGCTGGAATTACCGCACCCCCGGGTGGCCGTGCTCGGCGATATGCTGGAGCTGGGCTTGTACGAAGAAGAAGGCCACATCAAAGTCGCCCGCCGGGCGGTGGAAGTAGTCGATCGCCTGGTCGTCGTCGGTCCGCTCGGCCGGCTGATGGGGGAAGAGGCGCTACGCTGCGGCATGACGCCCGCGCGGGTGTTTTTTGCCTTGACCAACGCCCAGGCGATCGAGTACCTGCGGCGCGTGCTGGCCCCGGGCTCTTTCGTGCTGGTCAAAGGCTCCCACGGCATGCATATGGAAGAGATCGTCGAAGGGTTACGGGTGCCCGTATAATGGACCAGTTTTTCGCGCTGGTCCTGGCGGCCCCGCCACAGCAGATCGCGCCGCTGGCCGGCTTCATCATGATCCGCGCCCTGGCCCTGGGCGGGGTCGCTTTTCTGATCGGTCTGGTGCTCGGCCGGCCGATCATCACCGAGCTTCGGCGGCGGCGGATCGGTAAGCAGATCCGCATCGAGGGCCCGCAATCGCACATGGTGAAGATGGGCACGCCGACAATGGGCGGCCTGATCTTCCTGGTGACGATCGTGATCTGCATCATCGCCTTTATGGATGTGCCCGCCTTTAAGTCGCTGCTGCTGCCCCTCGGGATCATCATCGCCTGTGGGTTGCTGGGCGCCGTGGACGACCGGCTGAGCATCGTCGGCGGCAAGAAGCGCGAGGGGCTGACGGCCCGCTTCAAGATGCTCTGGCTGCTGCTGATCGCGGGGGTGGCGGCCTGGGTGCTGCACTATCCGCTGAAGCTGACGAGCATTTATATCCCCTTTTATAACACGCAGCATGGCAGCGACATTGGCCTCTGGTATCTGCCGATCGCCGTGCTGGTGATCGTGGGCATGGCCAACTCGGTCAATCTGAGCGACGGCCTGGATACCCTGGCCGGCGGCATGGCGGCCATGTCTTTCGTGGCCTACGGCATTATCGCCTACCTCCAACGCCAGGAACCGGTGGTCTACCTCTGCTTCGCGACGGTGGGCGCGCTGCTGGCCTTCCTGTGGTACAACGCCCACCCGGCGCAGGTCTTCATGGGCGACACCGGGTCCCTGACCCTGGGCGCGCTGCTGGCGGTCTGCGCGTTCATGACCGGGCAGTGGCTGGTCTTGCCGGTGGTCGGCATTATCTTCCTCGCCGAGGCGGCCTCGGTGATCTTACAGGTGGTCTATTTCCGACTGACCGGTGGCAAGCGGCTGTTCAAGATGACGCCGTTACATCATCATTTTGAGCTGCTCGGCTGGTCGGAAACCCAGGTGGCGATGCGCTTCTGGCTGATCAGTATGCTCGGCGGCATGCTCGGCGTGGCGCTCGCTCTCGCTTGACGAGTTTTGAGTTTTGATCGCGCAGCGGTGCCGCAGGCACATTTTTGAGTTTTGAGTTGTCGAATGAATTGGCGACTGACGACTGACGACTGACGACTGACGACTGACGACCGACGACTGACGACTGACGACTGACGACTGACGACTGACGACTGATGACTGACGACTGACGACTGACGACTAACTTATGGAATTACGCGGGAAAAATGTATTAGTGCTGGGCCTGGGCGTGCATGGCGGGGGCCTGGGCGTGGCCCGCTTCATGGTGGAGCAGGGGGCCACGGTCCGAGTCACCGACCTGCAGGATGCCGCGGCTCTGCAGACGCCGCTGGCCGCACTCGCCGGCCTCCCCCTGGCCTACACCCTGGGGCGGCATGACGCGGCCGATTTCGTATGGGCCGACCTCGTGGTCCGCAACCCGGCGGTACCGCGGGAGTCGCCCTGGCTGGCGCTGGCTCACCGGCTCGGCAAGCCCGTCTACATGGAACTGGGGCTGTTTGCAGCGCTCTGCCCGGGGCCGATTATCGGCGTGACGGGGACCAAGGGCAAGACGACAACGGCCACCTGGACCTGGGAGATGATCCGCCGCGCCGACCCCAGCGCGGTATTGGCCGGCAATTTGCGTGTCTCGGCCCTGGAGCAGCTGCCGCGGATCACGCCGCAGACGCGCGTGGTGCTGGAAATGTCGAGCTGGCAACTGGAAGGTACCGATGCGCTCGGCTGGAGCCCGCCCCTGGCGGCGATCACCAATTTGTCGCCCGATCACCTGAACCGCTATCGCGACATGGACGATTACGGCGAGGCGAAATTCGCCCTGATCCGCCACCAGCGGCCCCAGGACACCGCCGTGCTCAACGCCGACGATGCCCGCGTCGCCGCGTTCGCCCAGCGCGCTCCCGGCCAGGTGGTGTGGTTCGGCAGCCCGTCGGCAGTCGCCAGTCGCCAGTCGCCAGTCGCCAGTCGCCAGTCCGCATTCCTCCGGGCGTTTATCTGGAGGGGGAGGAGATCGTCTGGTATCCGCGGGATGGGGCGCGGACGCCGTTGGTGGGGGTCGGGGAGATCCTGGTGCCGGGGCGGCATAACCGGCTGAACGCCTGCTGTGCCGCGCAGTTGGCGCTGTTGGCCGGGGTGCCGGTCGCCGCGGTGGGCGCGGCGTTGCGGAGTTTCCGGGGGGTGCCCGACCGCCTGGAGCTGGTGGCGAGCGTGCAGGGCGTGCGCTTCTACAACGACACCACGGCGACGACCCCGGCGGCGACGCTGGTCGCCCTGGAGTCGTTGGCGGAGCCGATCCTCTTGATCGCCGGCGGGGCGGATAAGCGCTCGGATTTCAGCGCACTGGCGCCCGCCGTCGCGGCGCGCTGCCGGGGGGTGGTGCTGCTGGAGGGGACGGCGACGGACGCCCTGCAGGCCGCGCTGGCCGCGGCGGGGGCGCCGGTCCTGGGGCGGGATGATCAGTTCGCCCGGGCGATCCGGGCCGCGTTTGCCGCCGCGCAGCCGGGGGATGCGGTGCTGCTCTCGCCGGGGTGCGCCTCGTTCGGCATGTTTGCCAACGAGTTCGATCGCGGCGCCCAGTTCCGCGCGATCGTCCAAGAGCTCGCCACGGCGCCGGCCGGCGCGGCCCGGCAGGAGGTTCAGGCATGAGTGTCTTGTCCCGCAGTGGCGTGCTGGCGTCCAGCACCGCGACCAACCGGCCGCGGGCCTTCGATACCAACCTGAACCGCCGGCCCGATTACTGGATCCTGGCCGCGGTGATCAGCCTCTGCCTCGTGGGGTTGGTGATGGTCTACTCGGCCTCGTATGCTGAGGCGCTGGCCGCCGACCCCAGCAACCCGGCGCTCTTCGCGCTCAAGCATCTGCAGAGTTTGCTGACGGGGGCCGTGTTGCTAGTTATCTTCACGGCGGTGCCCTACCCGTTCTGGCGCCGGATCTCGGTGCCCGCCATGGGCCTGACGCTGCTGTTGTTGGTGCTCGTGCTGATCGCCCCCGCCGCCATCAGCCCGGATATTAACGGTGCCCATCGCTGGATCCAGCTGGGGCCGTTCTCGATGCAGCCCAGCGAGCTCTGCAAGCTCGTCCTGGTGCTCTATATTGCCGACTGGCTGTCCCAGAAAGGCCAGAAAGTGCGCGACCTGACCTATGGGCTGATTCCCTTCGGCGTGGTCATGGGCATGATCGCCTTCCTGGTGCTGCGCGAGCCCGATATGGGGACGACGCTGGTGCTGATCGCGATCGGGGTGGCGATCTTCTTCATCGCCGGCGCGCACATGATCCACTTCCTGGCCAGCACGGTCATGGGCGGCTTTGTCTTCTATTTGCTGATGTTCACGGCCTCGTATCGCAGCAACCGCTTCGCGACCTTTATCGACCCCGATAGCGACCCGCTCGGCGCGGGCTACCATATCTCGCAATCGCGGATGGCGCTCGGGTCGGGCGGCCTGTTCGGACTCGGGCTTGGCGCCGGCCGCCAAAAATTCGGCTGGCTGCCGGAGCAATTCACCGACACCATTTTCGCGGTGCTGGGGCAGGAATGGGGATTCATCGGCGCGGTGTTGCTGCTGGTGTTGTTCGGCCTGCTCATCTTTCGGGGCACGCGCACGGCGCTGCGGGCCCGTGATAGTTACGGCACGTTGCTCGCCACGGGCATTACCGCCTGGATCGGTGTGCAGGCGCTGATCAATATCGGCTCGGTGTGTGGGGCCATCCCCTTCACCGGGATTACGCTGCCGTTTATCAGTTATGGTGGCTCCTCGCTGGCGGTGACCATGGCCGGGGTGGGGCTGCTCTTGAATATCTCGCGCTACCAAGTCACGCCCCGGCGCAAGATCCCGGGGCCGGCCGGGGCTGCTGGGCCCCTCCCGCCTCTACGACGGCGCTGGCGCGATCGATTTCGCCGGGCGCGCGCGGGGGGCGGCGCCGCGCCTAAGGAGGCACGCTTATGACCATCAATCTCGACTGGCTGCTCATCGAAATGGCCTTTGTGGTGGCGACGGCGCTGCTGGGCTTCCTGATCGGCTGGAAGTACATGGCCATCTGGACGGTGGGGGTCTTTTTCTCGACGATCGTCGCCTCGAAGATCGGGCCGAAAATCGTGTTGCTGGTCAACAAGATGCTCGCGGTCGGCGCCCAGTTACTGGCCATTACCCTGGGCCGGCCCGAAGACTCGGTCAAGCCGCCGGTGATCCAGATCACCGATGCGCAGCAGCCGCTGGCGACCGCCGTTTTTTTCCTGTTCCTGGTCATCTTCGCCTACTGGGTGGCGAAGAAGCTCGGCAACGGGATCGCCATTGGGCTGCTGGGCAAGATCATGGGCGCGATCTTCGGCGCGCTCGGTACGATCCTGGTGCTCAGCGAGGTGTCCAATTACTACCAGAGCTTTGCCAAATTAAACGGGAGCGACCCGCTGGCCAATTCGCTTAACCTGAGCGTGCCGACGATCAGCCTGGGCTTCGGCGGCTCGTCCGGCGCCGCGGACTGGGTCGGCCTGGGTACGCTGGCGATGGCCATCTTCCTGATGCTGCTGGTCGTCTACACGATCTGGCGCGTCGTGCGCAATGTGATCTTCTAGCGACCTAACGAGTGACCGGTGACCGGTGACCGGTGACCAGTACGGGTGACCAGCAACCAATCATCGTATTGACGACTGACGACTGACGACTGACGACTGACGACTATGACCCATTGGCATTTCATCGGAATAGGCGGCGCCGGGATGAGCGTGCTGGCCCATGCCCTGCTCGACCGGGGGGACGTCGTCAGCGGGTCGGACCAGAGCGAGTCCAGGGCGCTGGAGGGGCTGCGCGCGCGCGGGGCGCGGGTGGCGCTGGGCCACCAGGCGACGAACCCCGACCTGGCGGCGGCCGATCGGGTGGTGATCACCGCGGCGGTGGCCGTCGCGAACCCCGAGCTGGCGGCGGCACGTGCCGCCGGCAAGCCGGTGCTGAAACGGGCCGCCCTGCTGGGGCAGCTCATGGACGAGCGCACCGGCGTCGCCGTGGCGGGCACGCACGGCAAGACGACGACGACGGCGATGATCGCCTGGATTTTACACCAGGCCGGCCGGGATCCGTCGTTCCTGGTCGGCGGCGTGCTGAGCGACCTGGGCACCGGGGGCCGCTGGGCCGGGGGCGCCGAGCTGGTCGCCGAGGCCGACGAGTACGACGGCTCCTTCTGGGAGCTGCGGCCCCAGGTCGCGGTGATCACGAATGTGGAGGCCGATCATCTCGACTTCTATAAAGACCTGGACGCCATCCGCGAGTCGTTCCGGCGCTTCGCCACGAACGTCCGTCCGGGCGGCACGCTGCTGCTGTGTGGCGACGACCCGGGCGCGCGCCGCCTGCACGACGAGCTGCAGGCGCGGCATGCCGCCGGCGCCCCGCCCGGGCCGCGCGTGCTCTACGGCACGACGGTGGGCTGCACCTGGCAGGTGGCCGGCGAGCAGCCGAACCCGGCGGGCGGGAGCGACTTCGTGGTGGTGCGGGCCGGCCAGCCGGTGGCGCCGGTCGCGTTGCTCTTGCCGGGCCACCACAATGTACTGAATGCGCTGGCCGCGATCGGTGCGGCCGGCGCGCTGGGGATCGTGCCCCCCGCGGCGGCGGCCGCGCTCGGCGGCTTCCATGGCACCTGGCGCCGCTTTCAGGTCAAGGGCACTGTCGCGGGCGTGCTGGTGGTGGACGATTACGCCCATCACCCGACGGAAATCGCGGCGAGCCTGGCCGCGGCCCGCCGGCATCTGGCCGGCCGGCGCCTGGTGGTCGTCTTTCAGCCGCATACATATACGCGCACGCACAGCTTTCTGGCCGAGTTCGCGGCCGTGCTGGCCACCGCGGATATCGCGATCATTTGCGCGATCTACGCGGCCCGGGAGCAGGATACGCTGGGGATGAGCGGCCAGCTGTTGGTCGACCGCATCGCCGCCCTGGCCCCGGGCAAAGCCCGCTTTGCCCCCGACCTGGCGGCCGCCACGGATCTGGCGATCCACCTCCTGCAGCCGGGCGATGTCCTGCTCACGCTGGGCGCCGGGGATGTGTGGAAAGTCGGCGAGGCGGTGCTGAAATACGAGTTTTGAGTTTTGAGTTTTGAGTTGTTTAGTGCGCTTGGCGAGGAGTTGGCTGGGTTGGAAGGGAGTTTGGAGTTTTGAGTTTTGAGTTGTTTAGTGCGCTTGGCGAGGAGTTGGCTGGGTGGGAAATAGGGAATGGGCGATAGTGGGATTCGGGGGAAGAGTTTTGGCTTTGCCCTGGAGATTATCAAGCTTTATCGTAAGTTGCAAGACCAGCCTGAATATGTGCTGTCTCGACAACTATTACGTAGTGGCACGAGTATCGGCGCGAATGTCGAGGAGGCTAGTGCCGGCCAGAGTCGCGGAGATTTCCTCTCGAAAATGTCGATCGCCTCAAAAGAGGCGCGCGAAACTAAATATTGGCTACGCTTACTCCAGGAATCGAACCTAACAAATGTAAATGTCGTGCCAGAGCTCAACCAGATTGATGAACTTATCCGTGTTTTGACGTCAATCGTCAAAACGACCAGCGAGAGTCGATAAGTAACATAAAATACAAAATACAAAATACGCAAACCGTGCTAAGCGAATGTCGATACCTAACTCAAAATTCGCAAAAACTGCGTGAACAAAATACAAAATACGCGAACCATGCCAAGCGAACGTCGATGCCTAACTCAAAACTCAAAACTCAAAACTCAAAACTCGTAGAAGTAGGGCAAGGGGAATTGCTGAGCAAGCATACATCCTTGCGCATCGGCGGGCCGGCCGACTATTTTTTAACAACCAAATCGGCGGATCAGTTGGTCGCCGCGGTGCGTGCCGCCCGCGAGATCGGGCTGCCCTACCTGGTGATCGGCAACGGCACCAACCTGCTGGTCCTGGACGGCGGCGTGCGGGGGCTGGTGATCCACAACCGGGCGCACCAGGTCACGCGCGTGGTAATCGATCGCCAGGGCGCCCCGTTGCCCGCGGAGCGGGAAGCCGAAGGCGTGGAAGCGCTTTGGCGCGCCGACGGGGGGCTGCTCTGGACGCAGTTGGCGCGCATGAGTGTGGCCGAGGGCTGGATCGGGGCCGAGTGGGGCAACAGTATTCCCGGCTCGGTCGGTGCGGGGGTCGTGAGCAACGCCGGGGCGCACGGGGGGGACATGGCCGCGAACCTGCGCCGCGTCTGGGTGCTGGACGCGGCCGGGATCGTGGCCGAGTGGCCGGTCGAGCGCTTGCAGCTGGGCTACCGGACGAGCGTCTTCAAGGCGCCGGGCACGTACGCCCGGCGGGCGCTCTCGGCGCCGGTCGTCCTGCGGGTGGAGTTGCTGCTCTGCCGGGGCACCGTCGCCGAAGGCACGCGGCGGATGCGGGAGTACCTGGCCCACCGCCAACTGACGCAGCCGCAGGGCAAGAGCGCCGGCTCGACGTTCAAGAACCCGCCCGGCGACTCGGCGGGCCGGCTGATCGAAGCCGTGGGGCTGAAGGGGTACCGGTACGGCAACGCGCAGTTCTCGCCGGTGCATGCGAACTTTTTGATGAACCTGGGCGGGGCCACCAGCGCCGAGGTCTTGCACCTGCTGGAACTGGCCCGCACACGCGTGTTGGAACAGACGGGCATCGCGCTGGAGACGGAGATTGAGATTGTGGGCGAGGCGTAACGGGGAGTGCGGAGTGCGGAATGCGGAGTGCGGAAGAAGTGAGTCTGGCAGTAGGGGAATAGATTGACGGATACGACACGACAGCCGAATGCAGCGCCGAAGCGCATCCGCGTGGCCGTGCTGTTCGGCGGCCAGTCGCAGGAGCACGCGGTGTCGCTGGCTTCGGCGACGTCGGTGATGCGGGCGCTGGACCCGGCCCGGTATGAGGTGGTGCCGATCGGCATTACCCGCACGGGGCGTTGGCTGGTGGCGGGCGACCCGCTGCGCCAATTGCGGGCCGGGGAGGCCGAGCGCGAGAGTCCCGGAGACGGGCCCGAGGAGAGCATGGCCCTGGCGACGCGGGCGGGCGCCGGCAGCAACGTCGTCGAGCTGGCCGGCCACGCCGTCGGCGCGGTGGATGTCGTCTTTCCGGTGCTGCATGGGCCGTTCGGCGAAGACGGTACCATCCAGGGGCTGCTGGAGCTGGCCGGGATCCCCTATGTCGGGGCCGGGGTGCTGGGCTCCGCGCTCGGCATGGATAAGATCGCTATGAAGGCCGTGTTTGCGGGCTATGGGCTGCCCGTGGGGCCGTATATTGCCGTGAGCCGCCATGAGTGGGAGGCCGACCCGGCGCCGGTGCAGCGGCGGGCCGAGGCGGCGCTGGGCTACCCGATGTTCGCCAAGCCGGCCAACCTGGGGTCGAGTGTCGGTATCAGTAAGATCCATGGGCCGGCCGAGTTCGCGCCCGCGCTGCAGCGTGCCGCCCAATACGACCGGCGCCTCCTGATCGAGCAGGGGCTGGACGCGCGCGAGATCGAGTGCAGCGTGCTGGGCAACGACGAGCCGCGCGCCTCCGTCTGCGGCGAGATCGTGCCGCGGCGGGAATTTTACGATTTTCGCGCCAAGTACCTGGACGACAGTTCGGACCTGATCATCCCGGCCGACCTACCGCCGGCCGTCAGCGAGCGCGTCCGCGCCCTGGCGGTGGCCGCCTTCCGGGCCATCGACGCCGCCGGCCTGGCCCGGGTCGACTTTTTCGTGCGGCGCAACGACGGGATGGTGTTCGTGAACGAGATCAACACGATCCCGGGCTTCACGGCGATCAGCATGTACCCGAAGCTCTGGGCGGCGAGCGGCCTGTCGTATGCCGAGCTCGTCGCCCGCCTGATCGACCTGGCGATCGCCCGCCACGCCGACCGCCGCCGGCCGCCCACGGCCCTTGCCGACGACGAGGATGCTCGGACCGTCGGGGGTCAAAACTTGCCGGTGTGAGCGATTAGTCGTCAGTCGTCAGTCGTCAGTGAAATGCGTAGGTGGTGGGTAGTGAAAATGTAAAGCCCAGTTCCCTTTAGGGGAGGGGTGGGGGAGAGGAAAGCTCCCGGTTGGGAGACTGTAATGAGTACAGAAGACGCTGCTAACGCTATCAAGCCGGGGGCATCGGCGGGGCCGGCGACCGCACCCGCGGGCGCGACGTCGCCCCGGCGCCGGAAAGCGCCGCCCGCCAGCCCGCCGACGGCGCGCCAGGCCCTGGTGGCGTTGGGCGAGGAGATCCGGCAGGCGCGGCGGCGGGCAAAGGCGACTGAGCGGGTCGGCTGGGGGCTGTTCCGCGACGATGTGCGGCGCGGGCGGATCATCGACCTGACGGGCCTGGCGCTGCTGGTGGCTCTGGCGATCAGTATCGCGACCTCGCCCGATTACCAGGTGCAGACGGTGACGGTGGTCGACTCGAAAGCGATCAGTGGGGAGCAGGCGGCGCGCATGACCGGTATCCTGGGCCTGAATATCTTCCTGGTTGACCCGGGGCAGATTG
>DATGEF010000370.1:0-11475 GCA_035310405.1 Chloroflexia bacterium
GGGCCCGGGGGTTAGGGGTCAGGGGTTGGGGGGTGGGACATCTGGGATTTTGGTTACGGGTCACAGATCGGCTCATCATCGAATAATACCCGCTTGGGCGCTCCTGTGGTTCACCGCGCCCCCGCCGATGACCTGATCGGGGGTCAAGAACTGTCCGTTCCTGACCCCCGACCCCTAATCCCTGATCCCCGATCCCCGGGTCAGCGCCGGAAGATCACGCTGATCTTGCCGAAGTCGATCCGCGAGCCGTCGACCACCAGGACAGGCGTACGGGGCATCAGGCGCTGGCCGTTGAGCTTGGTGTAATTCGTCGACTGCAGGTCCTCGACCAGGTAATCGGTGTCCCGGCGCAGGATGCGGGCATGGCGCCGGGACACGCCGCCCTCCTCGCCGCCGAACGGTGTGAGGTCGACGTCGGGGAAGATCGGCGGCTCGCTCAACGGGTCTTCGCGGCCGATGAGCATGTCGTCCTTGTCGGGCAGATTCAAGATAGTGCCGCTGGGCAGGACTTCCAGGCGCGGCTGGCCGGTACCCATCCCGACCACGTTATCGGCGGGGAAAGGCGCCGTGCCGGCCGTGGGGGGCGGGGCCGGTGGCCCCGCCTCGGCGACCGCGGGCACCACGGGCCCCGCGGCGAGGGGTGGCGCGGCGCTGTAACTCGGCGGCAGCGTGTCGGCCGGGGTGACGGTGACCGCCTCGACCGGCGGGGCCGGCACGAGGGCCGGCGGCGGCAGCGTCGCCATCCCAGCAACGGGGGCAACGGCCGGCCCGGCGGACGGGGTCGCGCCTCCCAGGGGTGGCGGGGCCATCCCGGGCCCGGCGGCCGCGGCCGCCGGCATGCGCGCCCCACAATGGGGGCAGAACATATCGCCGGCCTCGACCTGGTTGCCACAATTCGGGCAGCGGGTCGGGAGCGTGTCGGCCGCGGGCGTCCCGCAACGCGTGCAGAAGACAGCCCCCGGGCGCAACGGCGCGCCGCAGTTGCGGCAGACGGCCGCGCCCGGCGTGACCGCGGGCGCGGCCGTGGTGGTGGTCGTCTGGGTGGCGGCGACGGTATCGTCGCCCGCGCCGCCGGCGCCCGCGCCGACCGCGCCGCCGATCCCGGCGCCGACCGCCGCGCCGACCGGCCCGCCGACGGCGGCCCCGATCACGCCGCCGGTGAGAGCGCCTGCGGCGCCGCCGGTCTCCGCGCCGCCTGGGTGGCTGGGCTCGCCTTCTTGCGCCAGATGGGTGGCCCCGGCGCCCGCGGCGCCGCCGATCGCGGCCCCGGCGGCGGCCCCGACCGGGCCGCCCACGGCGGCGCCGATCAGCCCGCCAGCCACGGCGCCCGCGGCGCCGCCGACGGCGTCCCCGGCGCCCGCGGCGCCGGCCGGATAGGTTTCCGCCTGGGTCGTGGTATAGCTGGCCGCGGGCACCGCGTAATCCGGCCCCGTCGTGCCGTAGCCGGCGGCCGGGGCGCCATAACCCGTGGCTGTCGTGGTCTCGACGGTCTGGCCCTGGATAGTGGGATCGGCCGCGCCGCCGGCGCCGCCGCCGACCGCGCCGCCGATCCCAGCGCCGACCGCCGCGCCGATCGGGCCGGCGACGGCCGCGCCGAGCACGCCGCCGGTGAGGGCGCCCGCGGCGCCGCCGGTCTCCGCCCCGCCGGGGTGACTCGGATCGCCCTCCTGCGCCAGGTGGGCGGCCCCCGCCCCGGCCGCGCCGCCCAGGGCGGCGCCGATGGCGGCCCCGACGGGGCCGCCCACCACGGCGCCGAGCACCCCGCCGACGACCGCGCCCCCCGCGCCGCCGACGGCATCGCCCGGCCCGGCGGCGGCCGCCGATTCGGTGGCGACAGTGGTTTCCTGGACGGTGCCGGCGCCCGGCGTAGCCGGCGCGCCATAGCTGGCGTCTACCGGCGTGGCCGGCGCGCCATAGGCCGGGCCGGTGGGCGTGGTGGTCTGGACGGCCGGGCCCTCGACCGGGTGGTCGCCCGCGCCGCCGGCCCCCGCGCCGACGAGGCCGGCGCGGGGGGCATCGGTTTGGGTCGGGCTGTCGACCGTGATACCGGCGGGCGCCGGGGTCAAGGCGGCGCCGCACTCATCGCAGAAAGCCGCGCCGGCGACGTTCTCGGCGCCGCAATTGGGGCAGCGGGCCAGGCCACCGACGCCAGCCGGGGCCGCCATCGTGGGGGCCACCGGCGGCATGGCCCCGGCGGTCGCCGGCGGGGGGCCACTAGTATCCGCGGTGAGGCGCGCACCGCACTCGTCGCAGAACGCGTAGTCGTCGGGATTCTCGTTGCCGCAGTTAGGACACCGTATAGCCATCGTCTCGCTCTCCTCTTGACCAATCTAGGACCTTCTCCGAACACTCTCCGGACTCAGCTGACCTGCAGCAGCGCCAGGGCCGCACCGGCCGCCGCCAGGGCGAGTAGCTCACCCACCAGCAGCACCGACAGAACCAGCCAGGCGACCCCCTGGCGGATCCAGGACGGGCGGGCCAGCACACGGACGGCGACCTGTTGCCGCCCCCCATTGCTGTCGATAATGACATCCCCGCTGTTGACCAGCGGCGCTGCGATCAGCCACCGCACGTGGCGTGCCACCAACCAGAGCCAGATCTGCGCCACGCCCAGCAGCCCGGCCAGCAGGCCGCCGCCGATCAGCAGGCTGGTTACCGGGGTGACGCCGAGCCGGGAGCCGCCCCAGACCGCCAGGGCCAGCCAGGCCAACAAGGCCCAGCGCCACTCCACCCGGCGCAACGCGGCCCGGGCGGCGCGGAAGATATGGGGCACGGGCAGATCGAGGGGCGCGAAGTGCAGGCCCCGCGATCGCACGCTCACCGCGAGCTCGCCGACGTTGCCCTGGAACTGGACCGCGCTGACGGCGAGCCAGGGCTGGGTGACGTGGACGATCCCTTTGAGCTGGCCTTGCCCCATATTGAGCAAATTCAGCTTGCGCCCTTTGCGCGCCGCCCGGCCGGCGACGCCCAGATCGACCATAGTTTCCGACACGGCGAGCTGGGGGCCATCGGCCGCCAGGGGCGCCGCTGGGGCCGGGGGCGCCGGCACTGGCGCGGCGGCTACCGGGATGGGCAGGGCCGCGGCCGGCGCGGCGGGCCCGGCCACGGGCACCCGTTGCATGCCCAGGGCCTGGGCAAAGGCGTCGACGCTCTGGTAGCGCAACTCGGGCTTCAATTCCAGCGCGCGCATAATCGCCTGGTCCACCGGGCGCGAGACATGGGGGTTATAGGAGCGGATCGGCCGCCAGTGGAACGGGTTCTGGACGGGATCGTGGCCGGTCAGCAGGTGGTGCAGGGTCGCCGCGAGCGCGTAGACATCCGAGCGCTGGTCGGTCTGGCCATTGCCGTACTGCTCCGGGGGGGCGTACCCGGCGGTGCCGAAGGCGGCGGTGTCCGTCTGGCGGCCCCGCCGGTGGAAGCGGGCGATGCCGAAGTCGATGAGCATGATGCGCTCGGCGCCGTCGAGGAGCATGATGTTGCCCGGCTTCATGTCGCGATAGATAATCGGCGGGTCCTGGCCGTGCAGGTAGGTCAGCGCGTCACAGAGCTGGGCGGCCCAGGTAAGCACCTGCCCCTCCGGCAAGAAGCCGCGGCTGGTCGTCACGACCTGCTCCAAGGTGCGCCCCTGGACGAACTCCATAACCAGGTAATATTTGCCGTCTTCCTGAAAGATGCCCTGGAAGCGGGGCAGGTTGGTATGCGTCAGGGTGGCCAGGATCGTGGCCTCGCGCATGAAGTCTTTGAGCGCCTGGGTGCGCTCTTCGGGCGCGATGCTGGTATGGACCATCTCTTTGACGGCCAGCCGGCTGCCGGCGGCTTGCTCGTCCTGGGCCTCGTAGACGGCGCCCATGCCGCCCTGGGCCACGCGCCGGATAATACGGTAGCGCTCGCTGAGCAGGGTCCCGGCCGGGAGATGGCCCACGCTGTCGGCGCTCGGGGCCGGCGTCGCGGCCGGCGCGACGAGGGTATGGCCGCAATGGGTGCAAAAGGTGGCGCCCGGGCGGTTGGTATTGTGGCAGAAGGGGCAGAGCGCGCCCGTCAGCTCACGCAGGGGCTCGGCCAGCACGCGGCCGAGCTCGCTGTTCGGCGGCAGGCGGTCGAGGCCGAGCTCCGCGCCCAGGTCGCTGTTGGCGATATACGGCCAGGCCGCCAGCCCCGCCCCGCACACGTCACAGGCGGTGGTGCCGGCCGGATGGAGCTTGCCACATTCTTCACACGTCAGCATGTCATTAGCGATCAGCTTTCAGCGGTCAGCAGTCAGCGATAGTCGCTATTCTTCGGGCTGCGGGGCCGCGCGTAGGACACGACGATCCGCCCCGACTCTCGCTTGGCTTTCTAGTTACTGTACGCAAGACTGGGGCCGCGGGTTGCTACCGGCGCCCACCGTCTCCCAACCCCCAACCCCCAACCCCTAACCCCTCGTCGTTAAAGATCGAGGCGCTGGGTCAGGCGGCGCGTCTCGTACTGGAGCTTCTTGGCGCCGTCGGCGGAGACCTGGCCGCTCTGCTCCAGCTTCTGGGCTTCCTGCTCGGCCGCCTGGGCCAGGTCGGTCTCGCCGAGCTGGAGGAGGCGGGTCGCCGCCGAGCGAAGCTTGGTCGTGGCGCCCTGGACGTTGCCCATCGCGGCGTCGTCGAGCGCCCGCGTCTGGAGCTGGAAGGCGCTGACTTTCTCGACGATATTCATGACCTGCGGGTCGAGGGCGCCCATCCCGCGGCTGCCGAAGTTGATCACGGCGTCGGCATGGGCCTGGGCGCCCGTCGTGCCGGTCGGGCCCGGCACGTCGTAGGCCAGGGTGATCGTGGCGATGCGGAAGCTGCCCGCGGCGCGGGAGGGCACGATCAGCTCCAGCAGCATGGCCGGGGGCCGCTCGGTCTCCAGGTCGCCCAGGTCGAAGGTCAGGGTGCGGTCCTGGATCGGCACATCGCGCAGCGTGCTGATCGCCGGGCGCAGCCGGTGGGCGCGGCGGAGCTCGACCCCGGCGCTGAGCCGCACGCTGGCGACCAGGTGGCGCACGGTGATCGACTGCACGGCGGCGAGCTCTTTGGCAAAGGCGGGCGGGATGTCGCGCGGCTCGCGGGCCAGGTAGGCGTTGCCCTGGCTTTCGTCGGCCATGGCGACGAGCAGCCGCTCGTTGAACTCGCTGCCGACGCCGACCGTGCTGACGGCGATGCCGGCGGCCTTGGCCTGGCGGGCCAGGGTGGCTACACCCTCCGGGTTGCGGGTAAAGCCGTCGGTGAGCACGACCATGCGGCTGATCAGGCCCGCCGCGGCGCCCGCTTCGAGCTCGCGCAGCCCGGCCTGGATGCCGGTCGCCATATCGGTTTCGTCGCCGAGGCGGACGGCGTCCAGCCGCTCGATCGTCTCGGGGATGCGGTTGCGCTCAGCGCCGGTCAGGGAGTGGAGCAGGACCTCGGCGCGGCCGGCAAAGACGACGAGCGAGAAGCGGTCCTCGGGCTCGACATGGCCGACCGCCTCGCGCAGGGCCTGCTTGACGGCGTCGAGGTTGGACGGGGCGGCGCGGCGGATATGGTCCGGGATGTGCGGGAAGGTCCAGACCGGGATGCCGTCGGCGATCACCTCTTTGGTGTGGCCGAGACGGGCGAGCTCCTGGAACTGCTCCTGGCTGAGCACCGGCAGGCGCATCGACTCGCTGATGTCGAGCACGATGCCGAGGTTGACGGGCGCGGCGCGGGTGCCGAGGGTGGCGGCCGGCTGGACGTCGAGCAGCAGGTAAATCAGGCGGGGCTCGCCGGCGGCGGGCACCTCTTGCACATTCAGGCGACACTGTAGCGCAACTTCGTTGGCCATTACTCGCTCCCTTTCTGTATCCGATCGAGGACCCCGGCGACGCCGCCCGCCGCTTCCCAGGCGAGCATGCGGCGCAGACCGGCGCCGTAAAGATCCTGCCGCTGCCGGAACCGGTCGAGGCGCAAGCGACAGCCCCAGCTTTCGACCACTTTATAGGCGCCCCACTCGGCGAAGCCCTCCCGCAGCTCGGGATCGGCCAGTAGGGGCGCGTTCTCGGCCTGCCAGGCATGGGCATATTCGTGGGCCAGCACCTCGCAGAAAAAGATGCGCGGTAGGCCGTACTCCACGTAGATCGAGCGCACCCGCCAGCTGTAGACGAAGAGGCCGACATAGTCCGCGCTGTCGACGCCCAGGCCCGGTAGGGGGTCGGCGCCGGGGGCCGTGCCGCGCAGCTGGGCGATCTGCTCGCGGCTGGCCAGGTGCAGCGCGGCGCCGATGCTGAGCTCCAGGCCCAGCGCCCGCGCGGCCGTCGCCTTGACCTGCGCAAACAGGGCCTCGGCGACGACCGGATCGTAGACGGCCGTGGCGTGACAGGGGTCACAGAAGACGCGGCCGTCGGGCCGGCGGTAGGACAGCGCGCCGACGGGCCGGCTGCAGGCGTGACAATGGGGGCGCGCCCAGCAGTCGGGGCAGTAGAGCCGGTGGGTCTGGCCGGCGAGGGCGAACAGGTGCCCGGCCGCGCCGTCAAGCGGGCGGCGGCAGGCGGCGCAACGCAGGAGGCCGCCGGCACAGGCGGTGCAATAGTAGTGCGCGCTGGGGTCCGCGCCGCCCATGCTGAGGCGCACGATCTCGTGGCCCACGAGCCCCGTGCCGCAGGCACTACACCAGTTGCCGCGTCCCACCGGCGCGATTGTCCCCATCCGCCCCTCAGCTACGCCCATCACAGGCTCGGCACTACGTGCGGCCAGCGCGGCCGCGGCACGCCTTTGGCCTGGACCAGCACGTGAAAGCGGCCCAACCCATCAGGATCGATCAGGCGAAAGAGCCGCTCGCGCTGGGCCAGCACGGCCTGGTACCCGGCCGGAGTGCGGTCCGGGGCCTCGGCCAGCGCGGCGATCCGCTCGCCCAGGCCGAGCGCCACCAAAAACTCCAACTGCCGGGTCGCGGCCACCGTCTCCAGGCCCACGGCGGCGCCGGTGCGCTCCAACGCGGTGAAGTCGACATGGGCCGTCATATCCTGGGCGCCCGGCGCGGCATACGGATCGTCGCCGACCTGCCCATTACTATAACACAGGAGCGTGCCCTGTGGGCGCAAGGGGCTGTAGAGGCGATCGGCGCTGTCGCCATAATCGATCGTGAGCACGAAGCCGCGCTCCAGGCCGGCGGCGACCCCGCGCAGCCAGGCGCCGGCGGCCAGGTTGACCTCGCAGGGCTGGCCGCGGGGCAGCAGCAGACCGGAGTCGGCGAAATAGGCCGCCAGCGCGGGATCGGAGAGCGGGCCGGGCGCGTCGACCAGCCGGCCGGCGGCATCCAGCGCGACATAGATCTCTTGCAGCCCGTCCGGCCCGGCGACGACGCGGTGGACGGGGAAGGCGTCGAGCAGCTCGTTGCTCAGGACGAGGCCGGTGCCGGCCGCCGCCGCGGCCCAGCGGACGCGATCGGCATGGCCGCCCTCCGCCAACAGGGCTTGCTGGCGGGCGCGCAGCGCGGGGCTCTTTTCGACGATCACGGGCGCCAGGCGGGCATAGAGGGCGGGGTCGGCGAGGCGCAGGGTATCCAGCAGGTCGCGCAGCAGGCGGCCCGAGCCCGCGCCGTGCTCGGCGAGCAGGAAGGGGGCGGGCTGGGCCAGGGCGGTGTCGCAGCGGCGCACGAACGTGGCCAGCAGGGCGCCGAAGGCGGGGTCGACCTCGGGCGCCGTGGTGAAGTCGCCGCCGCGGCCGAGGGCGACGGTGCCCGCGCTGTAGTAGCCGTAGTCCGGGTGGTAGAGCGCCAGGTCCATATACTCGGCAAAGGGGATGCGTCCGCCCGCCGCGGCGATCTGTGAATGGATGATCGCGGCAAGGGGGGCGGGCGGCGGGGGACGGACCTCTCCCCTGACCCCTCCCCGGCGCGGGGAGGGGGACTCTGCTGAGCGGGGACGCTTGCGTTGATGGAAACGGCTGGTTTTGATAATTTGTGCCTCGGCGTTGATATTGATAGGTTGGGTTTTATCCTGGGGCCCGGTACGCTGCGAGCCTTCCCTATTATAGATCAGGTTTTGGGCCGCGGAATGTGCCAGGCGATAGTAGGCAGTAGGCAGTAGGCAGTAGGCAGTCACGGGGCATTATGGGTGAGGGGTCATCCTCGTCTAATCCAAAAACTGCCGACCGCCGGCCGCCGGCCGCCGACCGCCGACTCGTCCTACTGCCTACTGCCTACTGCCTACTGCCTACTGCCGGTTGGTTGACATGGTTGCGAAGCGACGAGTATAATTCCGCTAAGCTACTCTTATCTACGAACTTTGTCTAAGGAAGGTCACAGAGGCGATGGTGTTGAACCCGAACGAGGATGCGCCCGAGGGCGAACGGCGGCCGGCGGCCGAGCTGACCCTGGCGGGAGGGACGACGACGGCAGCGCTGCCCACCGCGGCCCCGCCCGCGCCGGCCGGCGTGAACGAGAATGGGGGGGCCGCCGAGGAGCGCGGCCCCCTGCCGGTGCGGCCCGCCGGGTGGGGCATGAGCGCGCCGGCTGATCCGCCGGCCCCCCTGGCCCGGGTCGAGCCGGCCGCCCGCCCCTGGGCCGCCGATCTGCCCGCGGCGCCGGCGGATGCGCCGGCGCCGCACCCGGTGCCTGAAGGGCGGGCCACACCCCTGATGCCGATCCCACCGGCGGCCCCGCCCGTCGTCGCGGCCCCGCCCGGCGTGGTGTCCCCGTGGGCCGCGCCGGTGGTCGCGCCCGGGGCCCCCGCGCCCCCGGCCGTGATTCCGCTGCCCGTCGTCAGCGCCCCGATCCCGCCGCCCAGCGCCGCGCCCGTCGTCAGCGCCCCGGCCGCGAACGTGGTGACCCCGGGCACGACCCCGCCGCCTGGCGCGCTGGTCCTGCTGAGCGACGAAGAGGTGATCATGCAGCTCGGGGCGCTGTACCTGACCAATAAGCGGGCCATCCTGTATGCGCCGACCATCCTGCGGGCGGCCTTCTTGCCCGATATCGACGCGGTGGGCACGGTGACCGAGCGCTCGGGCGGCTGGATGCTGATCCTGGGGCTGTTGCTGCTGGTGCTGGCCGCGGCCGCGGCCTATGTCGGCGTGACCCAGCCGGGCGGCGATCTGCAGCTCGGCGACCTCTACCGCGCCAGTCCCCTGCTGGTGGCGGTGCCGCTAGCCCTGCTCGGCCTGCTGACCCTGGCCAGCTACTTCTTCTGGGTCAAGCGCAGCCTCTTCCTCTCCGTGGGCGGCCGCCCGCTGATCGTGGTCAGCGTGTCGGGCTGGAGCCCCAAAAAGCTGGAGCCGGTCGACAGCTTCGTCAACGCCTTCAGCCAGGCTAAGGACCGCGCCCGGGGGTGAGCGGAGGCTGTTAGGATTTCACAGATATTAGTGCGGTTACGTAGCGAAGTACTAGATATAGATTCGTGAGGCAGCATAGATCCCCTGGCTGTCCCTAGCTTCGTGCCGTTCTTACCCAAGTGGCCCCGCTTCCGCAATTCACTATATTCCGCCTCAAAGAGCCGAGTTACTTAAAGTAATTTGTGAAGATACATTATCTATAGAGCAATACGAATAAGAGCTCCGCTAACTTTTATTGAGCATGCAAGAGGTGAGCCTTTTATGTTAGCAAAACCTAATCTTTTCCGATCGCACGAGGATCTCTTTCGTAAATATATCCAGACACCTGTCAGTAAAAGTACTGAGTATGGAGGGTTAATTTCTCAGCTAGACTCTCTCTTACTACTAGCTGATAGAATCCTTGTAGCGTGTGATCAACACCCTGATCTTAACGGGGTAAATAAAGTGGGAAAGGCTTTAGACGATTTTGCTAAGAGTGTTGATGCTAACTCTATGTCTAATTCAGAAGCTGAATATCTTCTAGAAGAAGTTGAGAAATGGTTGAAAGCAATTATTTGGCTAGTCTTACCTAATGCTTGGCAGCACTGGTCTATAAACAACAAATTCAGTTTAGCTATTGTGTTGACGCTGACTGATCTCCTTCAACACAATGAAATTGCTCTGAAAAGTGCAGATGCATATCAAATTCCAGATTCAGTTCGGAAATTAGTGTTCATAGGATATCGTTACCGGAATCATTTAACTCATGGCACGGAAGAAGTGCCGGCTGCCGATACTCAAAATATTCGTATATCGTCTTTACTCATTCTAATTGCTCCTCTATATAAACACCGTGATGCACTTGAGAAACGGTTACAAGGACTGATTACTGCGCCGATACTTCCGGATGACCTAAACATTGTGCTGAGTACAATCGCTGGTGAACGACAGGGGCACTTAAGGAATTTTGTTGGTCGTGAGCAATGGATTGCACGATTGACGCGAGAATTGAAGGAGCTGCAACAGGCAGATACATATCTAGTGCTACTTGGAAGTGAAGGAACTGGTAAATCAGCAATTTGTGCTACGATATCTGAGAGATTATCATCGGGATCGGGAGTTCTTGGTGCTAGTGCCACTAATGTGAGAAAGTGTGCGCCCTGGCTGCCTGGGGTGCTGTTGCATTTCGGCAAAGAGTCAAATAACTCAAGAGAAATTGTGCAGCTCTTGATAGCACAGGCTAATACAATGCTTCTTGATCCTATTCAGATGATTGATAGCAATGAAGACAGCACACAACAATTAATAAATAGATTACTAGATAGAAGTGAAGGAGACTTTCCTGACGTCTTTCCGTTGAGTTCTGAACTGAGTCTTAAATCTCGCTATAGCTCCGATGCTTACCGATCTGACACCATAAAAACAAGGACCGATAATACTTCCGTCTTAATGAATTATCGTCGCATCATCTATCATATAATGGAGCGAGTAATTCAAGAGCGCGGAAGCGTAACGCTAATTATAGATGCTTTGAATGAAATTAGTCCTGACGGAACAGGCCTTGAATTCTTGCCTGAGCACCTACCTTCGGGTGCTGTAGCCTTGCTGACGACACAGCCAGGAACCGAGGTTGAAACCTGGCTTAGAAACCGCCAAAATATGGAATTTTGGCAATTAACACCACTAGAGCGGGCAGATATTCCTCTTGTAACTGGTGTACCTGATATAGATGGCGCGGATCAAAGAATATTTAATGATCAAGTTATGCAGAGTAGTAACGGCCTACCCTTGCTTGTAGTAGATGTAGGACGAGAAGTACAGCACAAGGGCGGTAATTTCAAAGATGTCCGATTGGGAGATGTAAATACCACGCTAGAGCGCCAAGCCAGTAAGTGGATAGATCAAAACCCAGGTGAGCAATCTATCCTGTATGAGGTATTAATACTGTTAGCCATATTTGAGCCGATTGCTTCCTTAAACTTAGCATGGGTACAGAGTTTTCTCGAGCACCAGGGAAAATTGATACGCTTACCTGAATTAAGACGTAAGCTCCACAAAGTCGGCGCACAATTACTGACAGGAGCATAGAGATCTAATATCCGCAGTGCTCAATGAAACGACGAATGAGATCTGGTTTGTGCTGGAGCCGCGCTATTGCCCAGCGCAACTCCTGACGGAGTTCATCTTGATTATGGCAGGCGACGTT
>DATGEF010000371.1:0-2333 GCA_035310405.1 Chloroflexia bacterium
TGGGGAACGTATAGCGGACCCGCGGGCTGGGGAACACCGTGCTGTAGAGCACCTGCCCGTTCTCGCAGGCGCTGGCCTGGTCCAGAGTCAGCGTATCGGACGGCACGCTCGCCGGGTCGATCTGGGCCGGCACCGGCAGGCCGGACGGGGCCGCGTCGAGCGCTTTCCGGGCGGCCGCGGCGCGCACCGCCGCCGGATCAAAGGCGTACACGCCGATCTGCGTGGTCATCTTGCCCTGGAGCTGCAGCGTTTCGGTCACGACCATCGGCAGCAGCCGTCCCGTCGCCAGGTCGAGATTCGGCGAAGGGACCGTGTGATTCACGACGGCGGGCACCATGTCGACGCCGGCATTGTCGAAGATACTGGCCGGCATCGTGCAGGAGATCACACGCAGGGCCGGCGGGATGGCCGCCAGGAGCTGCGGGCGGGCGCGGGCGTCGATCGCGGCCCGCAGCTGGCCTTCGAGATCGGTGCGATTCTGCGGGGTTTCGGTCTTGACCGTGAGATTACCGCCCCCGCCCGTCGTGCCGATCGTGGCAAAGACGGCGTTCCCGTACTCCCGGCTGAAGCTCTGCCCATTAGAGTCCGGCCCTGGCGCGTCGGCGATGATCTCGACCTCCCCATGGCCGATCTGCAGAGTCACGAAGTTGGTCCCCGGCACGGTCAGCGGCAGCACGGTATGGAACGTCTTCCCGTTGAGGCCGGTGATCTCACGGTTGGCGGGCACCGCGAGACTCGCCTCACTGCGGTTGCTGATCTGGATCTGGCCGGTCGCCGGCCAGGCGACCACGCGCTGCCCGGTCGTCGCCAGTGTCGCGCTGGCGACGACGGTCGTGGTGAATTGCCGCGCGCGCACCGCCGGCGCGGTCAGCGTGGTGTTCCCCGCCGGCGCAGTCGGGCGGAGCGGGGTGGTGCCGGTGACCTGCAGGGCCGGCGCCGCCAGGCCCGGGACGCTGGCCCCCGTGGCGGACGTGGTCAGCACCGGTACTTTGACCAGGATCGGGTCCAGGGACGCGACGGTGCGCAGCCGGATGTGGATGGTCACGGTGGGCGCGGCCGGCGTCGGCGGCGACGTCGTTGAGTTGAAGGACATGGCGACGACCACGATCCCGACGGCGACCGCCAGAACCCCCAGCACTGGGAGCAACAGCCCCCGGCGCCGGGTGGCCGGCTGCGGCCCGGTCTGGGCCGCGGGGCCCACCACGCGCGGGATGGGGCGCGCGACCGGGCGCGGCCCCGCGGCCGCGGCCGGGGCCGCGGGGGCCGATGCGGCGGTTGCCGCCGCGGCGCCGCCGGCCGTGCTCGCGGCCGCCCCGACGCCAGCTCCCACGGCGGCGGCTTCCGCCGCTGGGATGGGCCCCAGGTGGGTGCTCGATCGCCCGTTCAGCGGCTGGTTGCTGACCCCGGCGCGCTCGGCGTCACTGGGCGGCGCGCCCACCGCGCGCCGCTCCAACGAGGCCGCGGCCGATCCGAGAACAGTCGGCCGGGCGCCCCCGGTTCCCGTTTTGTCGACAAAGGTCCGGCCGCCGGCCGGCGGTTCCGGCGCGGCGGGGGGCGGCTTGCGGCCGAGCATGCGGTTCATGCCGGACATCAGGTTGGTCCCGGCGACCGAGGCGGCGGCCGCCGCCGGCGAGGTGCCGTCGTCTACGGGGGTGGGCGCCTTCGGATCGGGGATGCCGGCCGCCGCCCGCTCCGCCTGGCGCGCCGCCGCCTGGACGGCGATCTCGTGGGTATATTGCGCCGATTGCGCTTCCAGGTCCGCGTCGTCGAAGTTCAGGTTGTCCAGGTCGTCCAGGTCGCCGGCCGCAGACGCCCCGGCCGCGGCCGGCGCGGGCGGGGGCGTGGGCCGGGCGGCCGCGGCCGGGGCAAAGGTCACCCCCCTGGGCAGCGCCACATCGGGCGGCGGAATGGCGGTGCGCGGCGCATCTTCGGTGGGGGCGATGCCCATCTCCAGCGTATCATTGGGCAAATCGCCGCCGAAGAGCCAGTCATTCTCGGAGACGGGGGGCGCCGGGCGGCCGGCCGGAGTCGCCACCGGCCGGGGGGCCGCGGGCGGGGGCGCCGCCGGGGCGGCCGCGGGCGGGGGCGCCGCCGGGGCGGGCAGATCGAAAGCGCCACCGTAGCTGGGCATGGTGGCCGGGGGCGGGGCCGCCGGCGCGGCGGGGGCCTCGCGCCGGTTCCACTGTGGCAAGGCATCCTCGTCCGGCGCGGCCACGGGCACAGGCGCCCGCTTCTGCGTGCTGAGATTCTCGACCTCGAAGCCATAAATCCGGGCCAGGCCGATAATCGTCGGCTCCGGCGAGACGACCGTGAGCTGCACTTGCCGGCGCTTC
>DATGEF010000372.1:0-4511 GCA_035310405.1 Chloroflexia bacterium
GTGGTGGGGGCCGGGTGGCCCGTGCCGCCGCCGCCCCAGCAAGATTTCGCCGACGTGCTGCCCGGCAACTCCTTTTTCGGCTTCGTCGAGACGGCCTATTGCCGCGGCATGATCAGCGGTTACAGCTGTGGCGGCCTGAACGAGCCCTGCGATAATGCCGACCACCCCTATTTCCGCACGGGGACCGACGCCACGCGCGGCCAGATCGCCAAGATCGCCTACGGGGCGATCACGAGCGGCCAGGCGTGTATCTTCCCGACCCCCGTGCCCACGCATACGCCGGCTCCCACCGCGACGCCGGGCGGGCCATGTGCCCTGTTCCCGGCCGACAATATCTGGAACCGCAACATCGCCGCGCTGCCGACGCATACGCTCTCCGACCAGTACGTGGCCAGCATCGGGCTCAGCACGGGCATGCACCCCGATTTCGGCTCCGGCCTGTATCAGGGGGAGCCGATCGGTATCCCCTTTACCACGGTGACCGCCGCGCAACCCTACGTGCCGGTGACTTTCACGGCCTATGGCGACCAGAGCGATCCCGGGCCCTACCCGGTGCCGACCAATGCGCCGATCGAGGGGGGCCCGACCAGCAACGGCGATCGCCATGTCCTGGTGGTCGATACCGGGAACTGTGGGCTCTACGAGATGGGCCGCGCGTTTCCCCAGCCCGACGGGAGCTGGCAGGCCGATGCGGGCGCCGTCTGGTCGCTGCCCTCGAACGCCTTACGCCCCGATACCTGGACCTCGGCCGACGCCGCCGGGCTGCCGATGTTGCCTGGGCTGGTGCGCTACGACGAAGTCGCGGCGGGCGTGATCCATCACGCGCTGCGCTTTACCGTGAACGCCTCGCAGCGTGCCTATCTCTGGCCGGCCCGCCATTACGCCAGCAGCGATACCAGCCCGACCTTGCCGCCGATGGGCCTGCGCCTGCGGTTGAAAGCCACCGTCGACATCTCGGGCTATCCGGCGACCGACCGCGTGATCTTGCAGGCGCTCAAGGATTACGGCATGTTCGTGGCCGACAACGGCAGCTCCTGGTACCTCAATGGGGTGCCCGACGAGCGCTGGGATAACGACATCCTGCACCAGCTCGGGGGGATTGTGGGCAGCAATTTTGAGGCGGTCGACGAGTCGGGCCTGATGATCGATCCCAACTCCGGCCAGAGCCGGTAGTCCGGGCGTTGCGAGGAACCACCGTGAGTCGCTCCCGGCTGCGCGGGCCGCGCCGCGGCCTGCCGGCCTTGACCATGCAGGCGGCCCTGCTGTTCCTGGTCAGTATCCTGCCGGTCTTGCTGGTGGGGGGCTGGCTCAACTACGCGTACGCGCGGGCGGGCCTGGAGCAACAAATCCGGGTCGATACGACCGATCGCACCCGCGATGTCCAGCAAGCCCTCTCGGCGGTCCTGGTGCGGGAGCTGGAGCGCCTGCAAGCACTGGCGGCCGTCCAGAGCCTGGGCCACCCGGCGGGACCCGGCGCGCCAAGCGCCGATCGGGCGCGGACCCAGCAGGCCTATGAGCACGCCGCGCCCGACGGCGCCATCCGGGTCAGTTACGTCGAGAACCCGGTGGGCCGGGTCCTGCGCGCCTATCGCGAACAATACCCGCATCGGGCCGTCGTACTGCTCGCCGACCCCCAGGGGCAGCTGGAAAGCGTGACCACGCCGGCCTGGCCCTACTTCGACCTGGCGGCGCAACCCTGGTGGCCCGACCTGGTACATCAGCCGGCGGAAGACGCGCTGCGCATTGCCCGCCCGCTCGCGGTCCCGGGGTTCGGCCTGTTGCTCTTCCTGTCGGTGCCCGTGCTGGATACCGACGGCTTGCCGGTCGGCGTGCTGACCGTGGGGTTGACGTTTGCCGATGTCGTCGAGCCGATCCTGAGCCAGTTGCAACGCACCGGAACCACGACCTTGCTGGCCAGCGGCGACGGCAGTATTCTCCTGGCGCTGCCGCATTGGCCCGGCCCGCAGCTGCCGGCCGAGCTGGCGCCGACCTTGCGTGCGGTGGGGCCGGGGGCCCTGCCCTACGCCTCCTACCTGGTCACCTATGCCCCCCTCCAGCTGGCGCGGGGCACCGGGCTGGACGATGTCCACAGCCTGATTGCCCTGAACCAACTGAACTGGATCGTCTTCCTGCTGACCCCCAACGATATGGCGTTCGCCCCTTTGCAACAGCAACTCATCATCCTGACGACCGGGACCATCGCGACCGCGATCGTCGTCGTCCTGGTCGCCGTCATCGCGGTGCGCTGGTTGGTGACCTGGCCGCTGGACCGGCTGGAGGTGGTGATCGCCGACGTGCGCCAGCATGGCCTCGACCCGGCGCGGATCACGGGGGTGCATACCCGGCTGCCGCGGGGGCGCAACGAGATTGGGCGGTTGTCGCAAACCTTCGCCCAGATGCTGCAAGAGCTGACTGAGCTGACCCGCGCTCAGGCGCAGGCCGAGGAGACGCTGCGCGCCAGCGAAACCCGGCTGGCCCTCCAGTACGCCACGACCAAGCTGCTGGTCGAGTCGGCGACGCTGGACCAGGCGATGCCCGCCCTGCTGCAAACGATCGGCGAGCGGCTGGGTTGGGAGATCGGGGCCTTCTGGAGCCTGGACGCCGCGGCGGGCCTGCTCTGCTGTCGCACGCTCTGGATCGCGCCCCAGATCCCGCGGGCCGACCTGGAGCTGATCCGCCCCCAGCTCGCGACGGCGCCCGGGGCCGGCCTGGCCGGCCACGTCTGGGCGCATGGGGAGCCGGGCTGGCGGGCGGCGATCGCCGCCCAGGACGGGCTGCCCGAGCTGCTCCGCGGCGCCGTCGGCGGCCAGGGCGGGGCGATCGGGGTGCCGATCCGCACCGGCAGCCTGGTCCATGGCGTGCTGGGGTTCTTTGGCCGCGACCTGCCGCCGCCCGGCGCCGACCTGGCCCGGACCCTGGGCACGATCGGCGCCCAGATCGGCCAGTTCATCGAGCGCACCGCCGCCGAGCAAGCCCTGCAGCATCAGGCGCACCACGACGCCTTGACGAACTTGCCGAACCGGCTCCTGCTCCACGACCGCTTGCAGCAGGCTTTGCTCGCGGCGCAGCGCGATCGGACAACCCTGGCGCTGCTGCTCCTCGACCTCGACCGGTTCAAGGAAGTGAACGATACCTTCGGCCACGCGCACGGCGATCAGCTCTTGCAACAGGTCAGCACCCGCCTGCGCAGCACGCTGCGGGCGTCGGATACGATCGCCCGCCTCGGCGGCGACGAGTTTGCCGTGTTGCTGCCCCATGCGGACCAGGGCGGGGCCGCCGTCGCCGCGCGCATGCTCCTGGCCGCGTTGGACGAGCCCTGCCAGGTCGAGGGTGTGCCGCTCCAGGTCAGCGGCAGTATCGGCGTCGCGCTCTACCCGGCGCACGGCACCGATGCCGAGGTGCTGCTGCAACGCGCGGACGTAGCGATGTACGTGGCGAAACGGGGCCATAGCGGCTACGCCGTCTACGCCCTCGACCAGGATGAGTATAGTCCCAGCCGGCTCAGCCTGATCGGGGCGCTCCATCACGCCATCACCCACGACGAGCTGCTTCTCTATTACCAACCGAAGATCGACCTGCGCACGGGGCAGGTCCAGGAGGTTGAAGCCCTGGTGCGCTGGCCCCATCCCGAGCAGGGCTTTATCGCGGCCGATCAGGTCGTCGCCCTGGCGGAGCAGGCCGGCTTGATGACGTCGCTCACCCTCTGGGTGCTCAAGACCGCGCTGCGGCAAGCCGAGATCTGGCAACGCGCCAACCTGACGCTCTGCGTGGCCGTCAACCTCTCGATGTGGGATCTGCACGATCCCGAGCTGCCGGCCACGATCACGGCCTTGCTGGCGAGCTATGGGGTGCCCCCGGCGGCCCTGCGGCTGGAGCTGACCGAGAGCACGCTGATGACCAATGCCGCCCGGACGCTGGAAATCCTCACCCGCCTGGCGGCCCTCGGCGTCGGCCTCTCGATCGACGACTTCGGCACCGGCTACTCGTCGCTGGCCTATCTCAAGCGCCTGCCGGTCAACGAGCTCAAAATCGACCGCTCGTTTGTCTCCGATATGATCGTCGACGAGACCGACGCGGCGATCGTCCGCTCCACGATCAGCCTGGGCCAGAGCCTGGGCTTGCGCGTGGTGACCGAGGGGGTGGAGGACCAGGCGACCTGGGATCAACTGGTGGCCCTGGGCTGTGATATGGTGCAGGGCTACTTTCTGAGCCCGCCGCTGCCGGCCGCCGAGCTGGTTTGCTGGCTACAGGCCCTGCGCCGGGCCGTGGCTTAGCCCAAACGTGGGCTGCCTTTCTCGATCTGCGCGACGACCGCCGCCCCGACCTCGACCGTGCTGTAGGCGCGACTGCCGGGCGCCGCGATGTCGCCGGTGACGATGCCGGCCGTGAGGGTGTGGGCGACCGCGGCCTCGATCGCGCGGGCCTCCGGCTCCCGGCCGAGCGAATGGCGGAGCAGCAGCGCCACGCTGAGGATCGTGCCTAGTGGGTTGGCGATGCCGCGGCCGGCGATG